>JBEKLU010000139.1:0-13306 GCA_050010035.1 Roseiarcus sp. | reverse complement strand
AAAACCGCGCACGCAGACCAAATCCCAATCCGATTTCGCCTACCTGTGGCAAACCGGACTCACCTCCGACTTTGCATCGCAAAAAAAAACGGAGTCAGCACTTCCGGCGAGGTGTACTAGGCGCCCGCGGCATACGGGTCAACTGCGTCTCGCCAGGCGTCGTCGAGACGCCTATGACGGGACCGCGGAGCCGTTTCGTCACGACGATGGAGGATTATGTGCCGCTCGGCCGTGCAGGACGGCCTGAAGAAGTTGCTCAGATGGTTGTCTCGCTGCTTGAGCCCGGTTCCTCGTATGTGAATGGGGCTGACCTCATCGTGGACGGTGGCATGGCGGGGGCAGGCATGTTCTCGCACATCCTGAAGGACATCGGCGATCCCTCGCTTGCCTCGATGCAGCAGGGTTCGAAATGACGCCCATCGAGAATGATCCTTACGCGTCCAAACCGTGGCTGCAAAGTTATGCGCCCGGGACGCCATACGAATTGCATCCCGAGAGCCTTGCCAGCATCGATCAGGTTTTGGAAGGTCTTGCCCGCGCCCATGGAGAGCGCCTCGCTTTCTCCTGCGGCCGCGAGCAGCTTTCTTATTCGGAACTTCAAGGCAAAGCTCGCGCCTTTGCGGGTTGCTTGCGCGCGAGAGGCTGTGTGCCTCGCGACCGGATCGCGTTGATGATGCCGAACGTGCTTGCTTTCCCAGTGACCCTCTTCGGCGTTCTGACTGGCGGCTTCGTGGCGACCTGCGTCAACCCGCTCTACACGTCTCGGGAACTGGTGAATCAGGTTCGTGACGCGGGCGCGAAAGTCCTTGTGGTCCTTGACGAGTTTTTGGCCGTCGTTTCGGAATCCGCGCCGCTTCTCGACCTTTCACTCGTGATCGTCGCGACGGATGGCGGCGTCGGCGCGCCTGTCGCCCGCCATGCGCAGCAGTGGCGCGAGCTAAGCGCCATTGCGCTTGCCGATGTGCTTTCGGAAGGGGAGACTGCGGCGCACGCCGGCGTCGAGACGCGCGACTCCGACACCGCGCTGTTGCAGTATACGGGCGGCACCACCGGTCGCTCGAAGGCGGCCGTCCTTACACATCGCAACATCCGCGCCGATTCGGAAATGATGCGGGTCTGGCTCGAACCGTCTCTGCGTCGATCGAGCGGCGAGGCGCAGCTTGTGATGATTTCAGCGCTTCCTCTTTATCACATTTATGCGTTGAATTGTTGCTGCATACTGTCGGTCCTGATGGGAGCGCATTCGGTGTTGATCCGAAATCCGCGCGACATCGACGGCTTGATCGACCGACTTGCCGAAACCGAGTTCCACTTAATCTGGGGCGTCAATGCCTTATACGCTTCCATCATCAACCACGAACGCGCCAGATCCATCGACTTTTCGCACCTCGCGATTTCCGTCGGCGGCGGATCGGCGATGCAGCCGGCCACCGCGGAGGCATGGAAGCGGCTTTCCGGCGTCCACATGCTGCAAGGTTACGGGATGACGGAAACGTCGCCCTGCATCACGCTCAACCGCCCGGACGAACCCGATTTCAATGGCGCCGTGGGGTACCCACTTCCGTCCATCGAGCTTTCGATACGCGACGAGGACGGCAAGCCCGTCCCCTTCGAGACGGCCGGAGAAGTATGCATCCGCGCACCGACGGTGATGAAGGAATATTGGCAGAGGCCGGAGGAAACCGCCGCCAGCTTTACGCCGGATGGGTTCCTGAAGACCGGCGACATTGGGACCATGTCCTCTCGCGGCCTTCTCCAAATTGTGGACCGCAAGAAAGATCTAATCCTGGTTTCCGGGTTCAACGTCTATCCGAACGAAGTCGAGAATGTTCTCGTCGAGCATCCAAACGTTCTTGAAGTCGCGGTGGTCGGCACGCCAAACGAGCGCAGCGGAGAGCGGGTGGTGGCCTATGTCGTGCCGCGCTCCAGAAGCCTGGATCCGGAGGAGCTCAGGGAGTTCGCGCGCCGCCAACTGACCGCCTACAAGGTGCCGCGCGAGATCATCCTTCGCGACGAGCTGCCTAAATCCCCCGTGGGCAAGATTTTGCGTCACGTACTTCGCGCGGAAGCGAAAGAAGCGACGGAAGCTTCGCGGGAAGAAGGCAAGAAGTGAAAGCCGTTTTCGTCACCGCTGAGAACCGGCCCGCATTGCACTATGGGGATTTTCCTGACCCCGCGCGCGCCCCTGGCGAGGTCCTCGTTCGTCTAAGGGCGGCCGCGGTCAACCGCATGGATCTCTATATGCGCGACAGCGGCGCAGGCGTGCCCCACGCCTTGCCGTTCATCCTTGGAGGCGATGGCGCAGGCGAAGTGCTGGAGGCGCCGGAAGGCAGCTCGCTCCGTAAAGGCCAGAAGGTCGTCCTCTATCCCGCCACTTTCGATCCCACCTGTCCGATCGCGATGGCCGGAGACCAGACGTTGTCGCCCTCGATTGCCTATCTCGGAATGAACCGAAGCGGAACCTTCGCCGAGACGATATCGATTCCGCCGCAGTGCTTGGTCCCTTTTGAAAACGAAATCGCTTTCGAGACCATGGCGGCGCTCCCCGTCGCTTATCTTACCGCCTACCGCGTGGTCCTCGGCAGACACCCAGTGCACCCTGGCGACGCAGTCCTGGTGTTCGGCATCGGAGGAGGTGTTGCCATAGCATGCCTGCAACTCGCGGTCCTCGCCGGCGCGACGGTGATCGTCGTTTCGACTTCGGCCCGCAAGCTCAATCGCGCGCGCGAACTCGGCGCTTCCTACTGCATAGATTCCACGAAAGAGAAAGTTGCCGAACGTGTGATGGCCATTACCGGGCGGCGCGGCGCCGACCTCGTCGTGGACAACGTCGGAGAGGCCACTTGGTCCGACACGATGCGCTGCGTACGTGCCGGCGGCCGTATTGTGGTCTGCGGCGCCACTAGCGGCCCGTCCGTCTCGTTGAATCTGCAACGCCTGTTCTCTCGCGAGATTGAGATCGTCGGATCAACGCTCGGAAGCGTCGCCGAGTTTACGAAACTGGTGCAACTCGCCTCTGCCGGAAGGATCGAGCCCGAAATTGAAGAGGTGGTGCCGCTGGCGCAAGCCTCGGACGCGCTTGCTCGCACGGAAAGAGGCGACAAAATCGGAAAGATCGTACTTTCAATCGATTAGCTGCGAATTGAGCGGAGGAACTCTCAGGTGGAACGCTATTCCGGATATCAACAGCTTCTGTTCGATCGGCCGCTCCCGCGCGTTTTGCGCATCTCTTTCAATAACCCGGCGCGCCGAAACTCCATGACGGAGATCATGCACGCCGAAACCGTGCGCGTTTGGCGCGAAGTCGATGAGGACCCGGACATCTCGGCCGTTGTTCTGACCGGCACTGGTCCTTCGTTTTCAACAGGCGGCGACCGCGACATGATTCGCCGGATCATTGACGACTTCCAGGTGCGAGCCAAAGTTTGGAAGGAGGCTCGCGACCTTGTCTACAATATCATAAACTGTTCGAAGCCGATCGTCAGCGCCGTGCGGGGGCACGCGTTCGGCGCTGGTCTAGTTTGCGCGCTTCTCTCCGACATTTCCGTTGTGGCGAAGGACGCCAAACTGCTGGACGGCCACACGATGCTGGGCGTCGCAGCGGGCGATCATGCCGCGATCATCTGGCCGCTGCTCTGCGGGTTGGCGAAGGCGAAGTATTACGTCTTGCTCTGCGAGGAACTTCTCGGTGAGGAAGCGGAACGCATCGGGCTGGTTTCACTGGCGGTGGAGGAATCCGAAGTCGAAGAGAAGGCTCTGAGCATCGCCGCGAAACTTGCCAAGGGCGCCCCTAATGCGATCCGATGGTCGAAGTATGCCTTGAACAACTGGCTGCGCGCGATGGGTCCGACCTTCGACGCATCGCTGGCTCTGGAATTCATGGGCTTCACCTCGCCTGATGTTGAACAGGGCCTGGCAGCGCTCAAGGAGAAGCGGCCCGCCATTTTCGACCAGACAACTCCGTTGTGATTCGCTATGCGCGGTCTCACAAATAAGGTTGTGCTCGTCACTGGAGGCGGCGGAGGCATCGGCCGTGGCATATGCGCTCGGCTCGCCGAAGAAGGCGCCCGCGTCGTTGTATGCGACAATGACGAGGCGGCTGCGCGCGCGGTCGCTTCGGAGATCGTCGGGGGTGCGACGGCGAGCGTGTTCGACATCACGGATCTCGCAGCCTCCGAGAACGCGATCGATGCGATTGAGCGAGAGGTCGGTCCGGCGGATATCCTCATCAACAACGCGGCCTTCGACGTCTACGGGAAATTCGTCGACCTAGACCCCAGGCTCTGGGATCGAGTCGTTGCGGTCAACCTCATCGGCGCTCTCAACATGCACAAGGCGGTTCTCACGCGGATGGCCGCGCGAGGAAAAGGCAGGGTGGTCAATGTTGCGTCCGAGGCCGCCCGCGTCGGCAGCTATGGCGAGGCGGTCTACTCCGCCTGCAAAGCCGGCCTGATCGGACTCACGAAAACCTTGGCTTCCGAGCATGCCCGACAGGGCATAACCCTGAACGTCGTTTGTCCCGGACCTACCGAAACGCCGATGCTTTCGAGCGTGCTCCAAGGCCACAAGGATCCCATGAAGCTCAAAGAGGCCTTTCGGAAGGCGATTCCGATGGGCCGGTTCGGCCTTCCTCAGGATATCGCCGCGGCGGTGGCCTTCCTCGCTAGTGAAGATGCAGGTTTCGTGACCGGCCAGGTCCTCAGCGTGTCAGGTGGCCTGACTATGGTCGGCTAGCGGTGCGAGAGGACTTGAGCAAAATGACGCGATGCTGTTTGAGTGCGGGCCGGCACGGGTTCCTAGCGCTCGCGACGGACCCGCCGGAAGCGCGCCTGCGCTCTCCGCCGATCAAGCCACGCCATCCCTTCGTTAGACTGGTCAAACGCTCATGCAAATAAAGGGACAGGTCGCATTCGTTGTAGGTGGCGCGTCCGGGCTCGGCCAAGCGACAGCGCGGCGCTTGGCGGCGGAAGGCGCTCGCATAGTTGTCTTCGATCGCGACAATCAGGGCGTGGCTCGCATAGCGGATGAGGTCGGCGGCCACGGCGTTGCGTGCGACATTGCCGACGACGTTGGCTGCGAAAACGCCATCAACGGCGCCATCAATCGTGTCGGTCCGCCAAGGATTCTGGTGAATTGCGCCGGCGTTGGCGACCCAGGGTCGACGGTTGGACGGGGTGGCCCGCTGCAGATCGCCGAATTCAGGAAGGTCATCAACATCAATCTGGTCGGCACGTTCAACTGCCTGCGCCTCTGCGCTCAGGCGATGAGCGCATTGCCAGCTCTCGATACAGGGGAGCGCGGCGTCATTATCAACACCTCGTCCATCGCCGCGGTCGAGGGTATGATGGGCCAGGTCGCGTACAGCGCTTCAAAGGGCGGCGTCGCGGCGATGACGCTTCCACTTGCGCGGGAACTTGGACGCTTCGGGATCAGGGTGCTGGATATCGCACCCGGCCTGTTCGAGACGCCGATGACGCTGAATCTTCCCGAGAAGTCCCGCGAGGTCGTGTTCGCCATGAAGCCGCCATTCCCCACACGTCCGGGCGACCCGGCCGAGTACGCCGCCCTCGTCGTAGCCATCGTCACCAATCCTATGTTAAACGGGACGATGCTGCGGCTCGACGGAGCGCTGCGGGCGCCGCCACGCTATTGATTTGAGTTTGAAGATGACGCCTATGCGGTCGACGTATGAGGACATGCAACATGGTGAGCCGCCACGAAGGAGCCGCGACGAAACGGTCGGAACTTGATCCTGCGGTTGAGGACACGGTCGACATCGACGATTCCTCCGTCTCTCAAGATCGCCAGTTCGTCACTGCTTTGGCCCGTGGTCTCGACGTTCTGTCGTGCTTCAAACGCGGAGAGAACTCGCTTTCGAACTCCGAGATCGCGGCGCGCTGCAATCTGGCTCGGCCGACGGTCTCCCGGTTGACCTATACCCTTACGAAGATCGGTTACCTCTCTCAGGTTCCCGAGACCGGCGGCTACCGCCACGGCATTGCATTGATCGCGTTGGGGGCGTCGGCCCTCGCGTCTCTCGACATCCCGCAAGTCGTGCGCCCGTCCATGCTCGAACTTGCCCTCTTTTCCAATGCGTCCGTCGCTCTGGGGGTCCGAGACCGGCTCAGCATGCGCTACATTGAGTGCTGCAAGAGCAAGTCGCCGATCGCACTGACGCTGGATGTCGGGTCACGTATTTCGATGGCTCGCAGCGCTATGGGTAGAGCCTATCTGGCCGTCTGCGACAGGCAGGAGCGGGATTCGATCTTGCAGGATCTTCGCTCTGTCGACGAGAAGGTCTGGCCAGCTCTGCGCGAGGGCATCGATCGCGCGCTTGAGGAATATTCCCGTTATGGCTGCGCAACGTCTTTCGGGGACTGGGAGCCTAATGTGAGCGGCATCGCGGTTGGGCTGCGGCCGGGAAGAGGGCTAAGCCCTATGTCGATCAACTGCGGCGGTCCGTCCGTCATCCTGACCCGAGATTATCTTATGCAGGAGGTGCGTCCGCGTCTCATTTCCTTGGCTTCAGGCCTGGAAAAGCTTCTTTGAAGCTTCCAAAGCCCGCCGCCCTCCTCTGCCTCACTGCGCCTGGCTTTCCTTAGCCGCCCGCAATCGTCCTCGCGGGCGGCTCAGGGCGCATCTCGGCATCCTCAGGCGCTACCAAGGTTTGCGTTCGGCAAAGAAGACTCGGCGCTGGGCCTTCTATTGGTCGCTCCTGAACGCCTGCTCGCCCTGTCTCGGCCTACTTGTCATTAAACCACTCTCGACTGCGGACGTCCGAGCGGATCGATCGCGACCTCGCGCACGATTGGCGCTGAGATGATGAATTTCGAATGGGCGCGGCTTACCCGCCAGAGGCGAATTGCCAGCCCCTCTCTGCAAGTACAACGCTGCGAGCGCCGACGCCGGCCGCATCGGCTGACGAAGCGTTGCCGGCCTTGGCGCGCGCCAGAACGCCCTCCAGGATTACGGCGAGACGAAAAAGCGAAAAGGCTAGATGGAAGTGCGTGACGGCCTCCCGGAGACCCGTCCGTTCGGCGTAAGCGGAGAGATAGCGCTCTGGGCCCGGAATCCCAAGCTCTTCGAGATCGATGCCGAACATACCATTTGGTAAGCTCGGCGGCACAACATAGGGCAGACAGTTATATGCGAGGTCGGCCAGAGGATGGCCGAGCGTCGAAAGTTCCCAATCCAGAATTCCGATCACTCGGGGCTCTTCCGGATGGAACATCATGTTGTCCAGACGAAAGTCCCCGTGGCAGATCGTCGTGACGTCGCTCTGAGGAACGTTCAAAGGCAACCACTCGACAAGTCGGTCGATCGCCGGGTTGTCGCGCGTTGGCAAGATGCTCCACTGCTTGCTCCAGCGAGCGATTTGACGGGCGAAATAGTTGCCTGGACGGCCAAAGTCGCCAAGGCCGATCGCTCGCCAGTCCACCTTATGGAGACGGGCGAGCGCGTCGTTCATTCCCTCATAAACCGCCGCCCTTGCCTGCCTCGGCAATTCCAGGAGTTTCGGAGACCAGAAAATTCGGCCTCGCAGCCTTTCCATCAGATAAAACGGCGTGCCGATCACCTCGCGTTCGGCACAGTACAGACTCGGCTTCGGCACCGGCACGTTCGTCTTCGACAGCGCCTCAAGGACGCGGTATTCGCGATCGATCGCATGAGCGGAGGGTAGAAGTTCGCCCGACGGCTGCTTGCGCAGCACGTATTCCGACGTGTCAGTCACGATCAAGAAGGTCGGGTTTGACTGGCCACCGCGCATTTGGCGGATATCGACAAGCTTCTGACCAAGCCGGTCGCCAACCAACTGGGCCAGACGCTTCGTGTCGAACCGGTGCGCCTCGCGCACCGGAATGGTTTCGGGCCGAATCTCTTCCGACTGAGAATCCTTCGCCAAAGCTGATCGCTCCTCAACGAGGTGCGCCATGAGCAGCAATTCCGACCAAGCGCGAGGCTTGGTATGCTGCATTCAAGCTGCGCACTCGATTACGCCGCCTTGAACAGGCCGCCCATCTCGGCGCCCCGTGAGAGATGGAAGTCGGCGTCTCCGAGCAACTGATCAATCATCGTCATCCGCTTGAAATAGTGGCCGATCTTGTATTCCATGGTCAGCCCCACGCCACCGTGCAATTGAATGGACTGCTGGCCGATGAATCGGCCGGGGCGGCCTATCTGGACCTTGGCGCCAGAAACTGTCAATCGGCGCGCAAAATTGGCTCTGACGCAATCTCGATGATGATTTGCGGGTTGCATGCAGCGCCCAGCAATCTGGCTTGAAGAAGGTCGAGGTTCGCGCGCCCGCACATCTGGCGCTTCAGGAGTTTGAGTTTGGTGATCTGAGCCTCGACCTGACCATCAGACCACGGCTCGGTGATCGCCGCCCGCACGGCGGATTTGTCCCTGGCGACGCCTGTCGCGAAAGATGAGACGAGACTGCCCCTCGCTTCAGCGATCCACGGATCGAGTTGATCAGCTTCCTTCTTTCTGATCATGGCGTGGAATCGCTCGATGAGCGCATGAGCCTCTACGAGCGACGGCACGCCCGCCTGGATGGCGGCGACGGTGACGGTGTACGCCTCGCTTCGACGGTGGAACGCTGGAATTGTCCGGCGTCTTGGGCGGCAGCCCCAACTTCGCCTCGAGCTCGGCGACCCGCGCCGTCAGCCGCGCGTTCGCCGCCATCAGCGCCTCGATCCGGGCAGCAGCGTGGCGATCAGAGCGTCTTTGTCAGCCAAATCAGGCGGCGGAGTCATCCATAAATTGATTCATATTCGCGCCTCGGCCGCAATGAAAAAATTCGCACCCTAACCGCGTCCGCTCGCGACAGGCCTCAAACCGGACGTGAGCAATTACCACCAATCATTTTTGCGACAGTATTGCGTCTGCGCTAACAATCGCAGACGCAATCTCTTCTACTGTGACGCGCTTGCTCATAGCTTGGTCACGAATCAACTTGTACGCCTCATCGCGCGTAACGCCTCGTAGCATAAATAGAATATTTTGCGCGGCGCTGATCGTACGCGCACCCTTCAGCTTCTCTTCCAGCCTCGCCACTCGGCTTTGGGATTTTTTCAATTCACGGACTGTTTCAAGGGCAAGAACCATTGAACTCAACATTCCAAATGAACGTACCGGCGCAGTGATAAGTCCTCGAGCTCCAACACGCAGTACTTTGTCGATCGTGATAGGGCTTTCATAGTTCACGACCGCGATCACCGGTGGCGCGTCCTTCTCCCCGCACCATGCATAATCCTGATGCAACAAGTCTGGATACAAGGCAATGAACACCAGGTCGGTTTCGGGCGGCGGCGCCGAAGGGGGGGGCCAAAATGCCTGCGCCAGGCATCCGATGCGATGCAATTGGCGCATAAGTTCATCACCGTCGGCGTTGTTGGGGTGAAATACGCAAACGCGGAGCGTGCGGATGTTGTGCAGAACGTGCACCCCACCCCCTTGATGCCGGCTGGCCCGACCCCCTTCGAACCCCCTGTTCAATCAAGCCCTCCTGAAACAAGGCGCCCGCAGTTCACCCTCCAAGGAGTGTTTGACCAGATAGGGATCTGGGCTCACCGACTGCGCCGACTCGCGAACAATCGTGAACTGTCCCGCGGCATTAGCCCGCCCAATTCGCGGGTATAACCACGCGTGATGGTTGCCTGGGTCGAGTTGCACCCGTCCCTGCGGCGCCAGGATCTGAGAGCCGAGCAAACTCGGCATCAGCGCGTCAAATTCATCGCTGCCACAGCTACGCATTGCATTGGCGAACAGGTGCACTTGGAAATAAGCCGCCTCCCAGCAGGCATTTGGAGGAGGCGCGTCATCAAATCGTCGAAAGTAGTTCTTCACGCATCTTTTGTTTAATTCAGAATCGACTGACTGGAAATATGGCGCCGATGTGATATGACCGGCGCAAATATCCGCGCCCATTTGCGCGATTTCAACTTCTGTTGTTGTCAGACTGGCGATCGCCATCTTCGCTGGATCAATGCCCGCATCAGCATACGCGCGATACAGCAACCGAGTTGCATTGCCAACCACAGTAGAAAATATGAAATCAGGCTGCAGGATCTTAACCTCTGTTATGATCCTCTTGAAATCATCTTCGGTCGCACTAAAGTCGAGATAGCGCTCCCCAAGAATGTCGCCATCCGTGCGTTCCCGGACAAAATCCTCCATTATACGGTTTGATTCGCGAGGATAAATATAATTCGACCCGATCATGTACACACGGGGGCCGAAAACACTTGTCATATAATCGGCTAACTGGACACTGTTCTGGTTAGGAACGGCTCCTGTATAGATCAAATTGTTAGAGAACTCGAAACCCTCATATAGTGTCGGGTAAAACAGAATGGAGCTCCAACGTTCGACTACCGGTATCACGGCTTTACGCGTACTAGACATGTAACACCCAAAGATGACCCTGACGCCGTCAACGCTGACCAGCCGTTCGGCCAACTGGCGATACTCGTTGGAGTCAGAGCGCGGGTCGTATCTTACGGGAACGATCTCGCGGCCGTCGATTCCTCCCGCCTCGTTGACTTCCTCGACGGCAAGCAACGTACCAAAAAGAAGCGACGTCTCTATAGCCGAGGTAACGCCAGTTTCGGAAAAAAGGATTCCCACTTTGATGGGGTTACGGTCAGCCACGCTTTGAGCTCCTTGCCATACCTGGCAAATTTCGGGTTCGAAATGGATTCACACGGATGCGCTCCCGATAATTCATATCACTTCGCTACCAGGCCAACCAGAGTGCGTCCAATTTTTGAAACAAATGCCTTTTCGCCTTCGACGATTTGATAATTCCGCGCCCCGAAGATCCTTCGGACATAACCATCAGCATGCCTGTCCAGCGTCACGCAGAATATTCTCACCCCCTGAAGCGCAGCCATTGAAACTGCATGGCGCGCGTCTTCGACGAGATAGAGCTTATCCGACACATCAACGTCGGAAGGCTCGCCGTCCGTAAGAAGAAGGATCACCTTCTTGTCGGCATGCTCCCGGACCAGGCACGCAGCGGCGTGCCGCAGAGCCGCCCCCATGCGCGTGGAAAGGCGACTGGTCTGATTCTGTAGGCAACCCATCTGGCAAGCATCGAATGGCTCGTCGAAGTCCTTGATGTGGACATAGCTCACTTCCTTGCGCCCGTCCGACGCAAAGCCGTGGAGAGCAACCCTATCATGCGAAAAATCCAGTGACTGTGCAACCAGGACGGCCGCGCGCTTTTCCGCCTCCAAGACAGAAGTGAATGATCCGGGGACGAAATCATTTGTCGAGGCTGATAAGTCCAATAGAAGCAAGACGGCGGCGTCACGGCGGCGCCGGCCATGTCGCTGAAAAATGCGCGGATCCGGATGCACGTTGCTTCGCCGGTGGATGACGTTGTCGACGGCGGCGTTCAGATCCAATTCATCGCCTTCATGGAGTCTACGAAGGCGCGTCGAGCGATCGGGGATGCGGGCTGAGCCTTCCAGCCTACGGCGTGTCCGCGCCAGTTTCGGGACCGCGCCCTTGGTCCCTACGCCCCTGTCGCCGCGTTCGATGTCGACGACGGTGGTCCAATCCTCGCGCAGCGCCTCGATCTGGTAATCCCATTCAGGATATTGCTTGCCCGATCGCTCTTCGACCGGAATCTGGGAACTGCGGGTGACCGGCATGGCGTCCATGCGGTTCGGTTCAATCTGAACGGCCTCATGAGCCAAGATTTCCTGATCGTCGGAGAATGGTCGGTCCTCGCTGAAATCCCACAGGAGCGTGTTGTCGTCCCGGTAGTCCGGAACGACCTGATATCGTTCGGGATCGAAAGGCATCCGCATTTGTCCGAGGTCGTTGCCGAGAATCTTCCCGACCCTGTCAAACGCAGCCACGTCATCGAGGCGGGTGAGTTCGGCCTCGAACAGCTCCCTTCCCTTGTTGATCCAATAGTTGTCATCGCGATATCCGGGATCGTGCAGGGCCCGAGCGAGTCTTGCCGCGATAGCAGCAAATCCGAGCCCCGAATTGGCGCGCGTCGCGACGTGGAACCGTCCCCATAAACCATGAAGTCCGGGATAGCGCTGGGCCATAAGCTTTTCCGCACGCGCATCCTCGATCAAGGACATGACTGCGATCAGCAGCGGGGCGCGATTACCGGCCGGCCGATGGCGCGGCGAAAAGAGCAAGTGCGCCAGTGCGTGCGCGGCCGCCGCCCGATGGATGTCTCCGCGTCCACTTCCCTCGCTGGCAAGGAAGTGACTGGGAAGCAGGATAACGCCATCGCTTATCGCCGGCCGCTGCGGCAGTTCCTTCAGGCCGGCGGATGAATGGGGTCTGACCGCAATCCCGGCCAGCCCGAAGCCCGCAAGATAATATTGCAGTTCATTGCGCCTTGCCGAAAGGACGTGCGCCACGGCATCGGTTTCATCTACCCTTTCCAGCCGCGCGCCGTTTCGGCCGCCAGAGAGTTCGGCGCCTCCGGTCACGACGCCTCGGGTCCGAAATAGGCTTCGACGAAACCGTCCAGGGCCCGCTGCATGTCCTCCTCGTCGGTGATAGGCGCGGTCATGGCGAGCCGACAAGCGGCGTGCACGGCAATTCCCTCGGCGATCAGTCCGCCTGCGTGAATCGCCATCCTCGTCGAAATCCCCTCCTCAAGACCGCGGCCGCAAAGAGTCCGTGACTTCTGCGCTATGCCGACGAGCTTCGAGGCCACGTCGCGGGTGACGCCGCTCTCGTGGGAAACGATATCGGTCTCGATATCCGCAGCCGGATAATTGAAATCGATCGCCCCGAACCGCTGTTTCGTGGACTGCTTCAGATCCTTGATGGCGCTCTGATAGCCCGGGTTGTAAGAAACGACGAGGCGGAAATCCGGATGGGCCCGCACGACCTCTCCGCGTTTGTCGAGTGGCAGAATCCGCCTGTCGTCGGTAAGCGGATGGATGATCACGCTCGTGTCTTGGCGTGCCTCGACAATCTCGTCCAGGTAGCAGATCGCACCGACGCGCGCCGCCACCGTCAGCGGCCCATCGTGCCAGACGGTCCCCTCGGCGTCAAGCAGATAACGCCCGACAAGATCGGACGCTGTCATGTCTTCATTGCACGCGAGAGTTATCAACGGCCTCTTCATGCGCCACGCCATGTATTCGATGAAGCGCGTCTTGCCGCAACCCGTCGGCCCCTTAAGGATCATCGGGAGACCCCTGGCCATGGCGGCTTCGAACAGCGCGACCTCTTTACCCGCGGGCCGATAGTACGGTTCGTCTTCAACCAGATACTGGCGAATGAATTCATCCATGGCGTCGCGGGGGCGCCCGCCCCC
>JBEKLU010000138.1:0-13447 GCA_050010035.1 Roseiarcus sp. | reverse complement strand
ACGCGGAAATGACCGCTCTGAACATCGAAGGGGGCGCGTTCCATCCCGAATGGAATTACACCATAAAGCCACGCCGTCGCGAAGCCGCAACTTGAAGCACTTATTCCGCGGCGTCGCCTAAGTGGTCTTCAAGACAGACTTGCGCTCTTGCGGGCTCGCCCCGGCTTCTTCACAGTGGGGCGCAAAGGAACGTTCGCCCATGAAAGCGCCCCTCGACGTCATCAGGCGTCCGTCGGTCTGCCCGCACGATTGCCCCTCGGTCTGCGCCCTCGACGTCGAAGTGATCGGCGCCGCGAGGATCGGGCGCATCCACGGCGCCGCGGACCAGCGCTACACTTCGGGGGTCGTCTGCGCCAAGGTGGCGCGCTACGCCGAGCGCATCCATCACGAGGATCGGCTGACCCAGCCGTTGCGCCGCGTCGGCCCGAAAGGCTCCGGTCAATTCCAGCCGATCGCCTGGGACGACGCGCTCGACGTCGTCGCGGAACGTTTCCTCGACGCCGAGCGCCGTTTCGGCGCCGAAAGCGTCTGGCCCTTCTTTTACGCGGGCACGATGGGCCTCGTCATGCGCGACGGGCTCGAGCGCCTGGCGCACGCCAAGCGCTATTCGCGCTTCTACGGCTCGATCTGCGTCGCCATCGCCTGGCCCGGCTATCTCGCCGGAACCGGGCGCATGGCCGGCGTCGATCCGCGCGAAATGGCCAAGTCCGATTGCATCGTCATCTGGGGAACGAACGCGGTCGCGACGCAGGTCAATGTGATGACGCACGCGATGCGGGCGCGAAAAGAGCGCGGCGCGAAAATCGTCGCGATCGACATCTACGACACCGAGACGATGCGCCAGGCGGATCTGGCGCTGCGTCTCAAGCCCGGCACGGACGGCGCGCTGGCCTGCGCCGTCATGCACGCGCTCTTTCGCGACGGCGCCGCCGACCGCGCCTATCTCGAGCGCTACGCCGACGCGCCGGGCGAGCTGGAGGCCCATCTTCGCTCGCGCGATCCCATCTGGGCGAGCGCGATCACCGGCCTCAGCGTCGAATCGATCGAAGCCTTCGCGGCGTTGGTCGGGCGCACGAAGCGCACCTTCTTCCGTCTCGGCTACGGCTTTTCGCGCCAGCGCAACGGCGCGGCGAACATGCACGCGGCGCTGTGCATCCCGGTCGTCACGGGCGCCTGGGCGCACGAGGGCGGCGGCGCCTTTCATTCCAACAGCGGCATCTTCAAACTCGACAAGACCATGATCGAAGGGCTCGACGCGCGCGACGAGACCGTGCGCCGCCTCGACCAGTGCCGCGTCGGCGCGGCGCTGACCGGCGAAGCGCAAGCGCTCAAGGGCGGCGGCCCGGTCAAGGCGATGCTGATCCAGAACACCAACCCGATCGCCGTCGCGCCCGATCAGGAAAAAGTGCGCCGAGGCTTCGCGCGCGACGATCTGTTCGTCTGCGTGCACGAGCAGTTCCTCACCGACACCGCGCGCTATGCCGACGTCGTGCTTCCCGCGACGATGTTCCTCGAGCACGACGACCTCTACACCGGCGGTGGCCACCAATATCTGCAGTTCGGGCCGAAGACGATCGAGCCGCCCGAGGGCTGCCGCTCCAACCACGAGGTGATCGTCGCGCTCGCCGAGCGGCTCGGCGCGCGCCACCCCGGCTTCGCCATGAGCCCGCGCGAAATCATCGACTGGACGCTGCGCGCTTCGGGCCGCGGCTCGCTCGCCGAGCTCGAAGAGATGAAGTGGCTCGATTGCCAGCCGCCGTTCGAAGAGGCGCATTTTCTCGACGGCTTCGCCTATCCCGACGGCAAGTTCCGCTTTCGCGCCGACTGGGCTTCGACGCCCTTCTCCGGCGACGGCCTCAAGGGGCCCTGGCGCGAAATGCCCGCGCTGCCCGACCACTGGCCGGTCAACGAGGCGGCGGACGCGGCGCATCCGTTCAAGCTCGCGACTTCGCCGGCGCGCAATTTTCTCAATTCGAGCTTCACCGAGACGCCCACCTCGCGGGCGCGCGAACAGCGGCCGACCGCGCTGATCAATCCCGAAGACGCCGCCGCGCTGGGCCTCGGCGACGGCGAGATCGTCCGGCTGGGCAACGCGCGGGGGCAGACGCGCCTGCACGTGAAGGCGTTCGCCGGCCTGACGCGCGGCCTCATCGTCAGCGAGGGGGTGTGGCCGCCCTCGGCTTTTCTCGACGGACGCGGGATCAATACCCTGATCGGCGACGACAGCGTCGCGCCGTTCGGCGGCGCGGCGTTTCACGACGCGCACGTATGGGCGCGCAAGGGATAGACGTCGCGCTCTTTATTTGCCCGACCAGCCGGGCTATAGGACGCGCCGATGAAAAATTCGACTTGTCCGGGGCGAGGCGTCCGCGAATGCCGATGAAGAAGCCGTCCATCAAATCCGTCGCCGAGCCCACGACGGGCGGCTTCGATCTTTCCATCGTCGCCGAGCTCGCCAGAATCGCCGGGCGCCACGATCTGAGCGAAGTCGAGGTGGAGCGCGACGGCCTGCGCGTGCGCGTCGCGCGCGAGCGCCGTGCGCCGGTCGCGCTCTCCCACGTCGTCGCCGCGGCTGCGCCCGCGCCCGCCGCCGCCGCCGCGCCGGCGCCGCCGCATGAAGCGACGGTCGTCGCGCCGGCCGAACTCGCCGGCGCGGTCAAGTCGCCGATGGTCGGCACCGCCTATCTCAGGCCGAGCCCGGAGGCCAAGCCCTTCGTCGAAGTCGGCGCGTCGGTGAAGGCCGGCGACAAGATTCTGCTGGTCGAGGCGATGAAGACGTTCAACGAAATCGTCGCCCCGCGCGCCGGCAAGGTGACGCATATCCTCGTCGAGGACGGCGCGCCGGTCGAATACGACCAGGCGCTGATGGTCATCGAATGAGCGCGAGGCCGCGCCCAACGACGCGTCGTCCGCCGCGAGGAGACGCCCGACATGTTCGATAAGATCCTCATCGCCAACCGGGGCGAAATCGCGCTCAGGGTGCTGCGCGCCGCCAAGGAGCTCGGCATCGCCACGGTGGCGGTCTATTCGACCGCCGACAAGGAGGCGATGCACGTCAAGCTCGCCGACGAGAGCGTCTGCATCGGCCCGCCGCCGGCGCGCGACAGCTATCTCAACGTGCCCGCCCTGCTCGCGGCCTGCGAGATCACCGGCGCCGACGCGGTGCATCCCGGCTACGGCTTTCTCTCGGAAAACGCCCGCTTCGCCGAAATCCTCGCCGAGCATGGAATCACGTTCATCGGCCCGAAGGCCGAGCACATCCGCCTCATGGGCGACAAGATCGAGGCCAAACGCACGGCGGCGCGGCTCGGCATCCCCTGCGTGCCCGGTTCCAGCGGAGCGGTGAACGACGAGGCCGAAGCGCTGAAGATCGCCGCCGAAATCGGCTATCCCGTTATCGTCAAGGCCGCGGCGGGCGGCGGCGGGCGCGGCATGAAAGTCGCGGGCGCCGCCGGCGAGCTCATCAACGCCATCTCCAACGCCAGAATCGAGGCGAAGTCGGCCTTCGGCGACGACGCGGTCTATCTCGAAAAATATCTCGCCAAGCCGCGCCACATCGAGATCCAGGTGCTCGGCGACGGCGAGGGCCGCGCGATTCATCTGGGCGAGCGCGACTGTTCGCTGCAGCGCCGCCACCAGAAGGTCTGGGAGGAAGGCCCCTCGCCCGCGCTCAACGCGGCGCAGCGCGAGGAGATCGGCGCCATCGCCGCGCGCGCGATGGCCGAACTCGGTTATGTCGGCGTCGGGACGATCGAATTTCTCTACGAGGACGGCGAATTCCACTTCATCGAGATGAATACGCGCCTCCAGGTCGAACATCCCGTCACCGAGATGATCACCGGCATCGACCTCGTCAACGAGCAGATCAAGATCGCCGCCGGCTCGCCCTTGACGATCACGCAAGAGGACGTGCGGATTCACGGCGCGGCGATCGAATGCCGCGTCAACGCGGAGCATGCCCGCTCCTTTTTGCCCTCGCCGGGGCGCATCAGCTATTTCCACCCGCCCGGCGGCCTCGGCGTGCGCGTCGATTCGGCCGCCTATCAAGGCTATGTCATTCCGCCCTATTACGATTCTCTGATCGGCAAGCTCATCGTGCACGGCCGCACCCGCACCGAGGCGCTGATGCGCCTGCGCCGCGCGCTCGACGAATTCATCATCGACGGCGTCGAGACCACCCTGCCGCTGTTCCGCGCCCTGGTGCGCAACACCGAGGTGCAGAACGGCCAGTACGACATCCACTGGCTGGAGGAGTTCCTGAAGGACGGAGCGGCCGCGGAGGCGTCGTAGCGACGGGGCGGAACCGCGCTCGATCTACGCCGCGCTCGTCAACGGCTTCGCGCGCTCGATGCGCGCGCGCTCGCGCGGCGCGTTCATCGTCTCCCACAAATCGTTTCGACGTTGAACGTTCAGCCAGAAATCCGCGCTGTTGCCGAACACTCTGGCGAGAATCAACGCCGTGCGCGCGGTCACCTTGCGGCGATCGTTGCAGAGTTCGTTGACGTGCTTGCGCGGCACGCCCATCGCCTCGGCCAAGGCGCCTTGCGACAAGTTCATCGGCGCCAGGAACTCCTCGACCAAGATCTCGCCGACCGTCGCCGGCTTGCGCTTCGTCATCAGCATATCGCGCCTCATTTATAGCTGTGGTCGTCGAGATAGACGCCTGTCGCCTCGCCGCGCGCGCCATCCCATGCGAACACGAGCCGCCACCGTTTGTTGACGCGGATCGAATGCAGACCGGCAAGCCCGCCACGCAATTTCTCAAAGTGATTGCTCGGCGGCGCCCGTAGGTCTCCATCGCACGTCGAATCGTCGATCAGTTGCAACTTGCGGAATAATCGATCTTCAACGTCGGCCGGGATATGCCGCGAATGGACATCGTCCGCGAAGAACGCCCGTAGCCAATCGTCTCGAAAATTGACGACCATTCGGCAATCGCTCTGAAGTAACGGGCTACTATACCGCCCGTTGGGTCACGCGTCAACGCCGGCGCCGCCATCACGCGCCGCCCGCCGGTCACACCGACTGCGTCTGCGAGCTCCAGGCGGCGCGCGTCACCCCGCTTTCCCCGGCCAGGCGCGCGACGACGTATTCGAGTGCGATCTCGCGCCGTTTCTGCGAGGCGATCTTCGCCGTCACCTCGACGCGATCGGCGCCTTCGACGGCGGCGCTGTCGACTTCGCTGAAGTGGATGTCAGGCGTGTCGGCGAGCAAGCGCACGAGAAGCGACCGCACGCGCGGCGCGTCGGCGGCGCGGCAGACGATGGAGACGAGGTAGGTCAGTTCGACTTCGCTGGTGTCCACCGGCTGCCGGTTTATGGCGCGCACCAGCGGCCGCAGGATCAAGTTGGATCCGACCACGAGGGCCGCGCAGAGCGCGCCGTACAGGGGAAAGCCGGCCCCGGCGAGCAGGCCGACCGCCGCCGAGCACCACAGCGTCGCCGCCGTGTTGAGGCCGCGGACGTTGAGGCCTTCCTTGAAGATCACCCCGGCGCCGAGGAAGCCAATGCCGGAGACGACCTGGGCCCCTACCCGCGCCACGCCGTCGCCGTCGGAGGTGACGCGGGAGAACAGGATGAACGTCGCGGCGCCGAGCGCCACCAGCGTATTGGTTCTGAGCCCGGCGAGGCGCTGACGCCATTGCCGCTCGAGACCGATCGCCGCGCCCAAGCCGACGGCCTCGACGAGGTTCAAACCCATTTCATAGATCGTCATCGGCATGGCCGCCGCTCGGCGAAGTGGAAAACGTCGCGAGCGCGCGCGCCCGCCAATTCGAACGCGCGCGCGCCGACTCGCATCCTGTGCGGCGAACTTAACCCTGTTGCCCGATCGCCAGCATGACGATCCGGAACAGAACCATTCCGCCGGCGACGACGAGATAGAGCCGCAGCACGCCCATCCAGGTCTTGGCGGCGAGCGACAGCTTCGCCGGCGGCAGTCGGTCCAGCGGCGGCATGCGCCAGGTGTGGCGCGAAATCGGCGCGGCGGCGACCTCTTCGGCCAGCGCACCGTTCCCGCCGTTTTGGCTCAGGGCCATGATCACCAGCGCGGCGATGACGGCGACGACGCCGCCTCCGCCGAGGATGCCGAGGATCACCTGCTCGTTGGTGGCGTCGGGGAACAGCACCGAGACGGTGAGGATGACCGACAGGATCACCAGCACGGCGATGACGGCGCCGGTGAAATAATTCAGCCAGCGCGTGTTCACCCACGGACCGAGAACCGGCTTGTCGTTGCAGAGCAGCAACAGGAACACCGTCGCGCTGGGCAGCAGCACGCCGGCGAGCACCTGCACGGCGACGGTCAGCAGCCCGAGCGGCGAGCCCGGCGTCAGGACGATCGCCGCGGCGATCGCGATCAGCACGAAATAGACGGCGTAGAAACCCTTCGCCTCGGTGACCTTGCGGTGCAGGGAGTGACGCGCCGAAAAGGTGTCGCCGATCGCGTAAGCCGTCGACAGCGACACCGCCGAAGCGCCGATCAAGGCGGCGTCGATCAGCGCGATGGCGAACATCACGCCGGCGGTTTTGCCGACATATTTCCCAATGCCGGCGGCGATGCCGCCCGCGTCGCTGAAATTGCCGAACTCGCTCTGGCCGGCGAAAGTCGCCGCCGTGAAGGCCATGATGGCGACGCCGCCGACGATGACGAAGCCGATGCCGATCCACAGGTCGAGCCGCTCATAGCGAATGAAACGCGGCGTGATGCGCTTGTCGATGACGTAGCTCTGCTGGAAGAAGAGCTGCCAGGGCGCCACCGTGGTGCCGACGATGCCGATGACCAGCAGCATCACGTCGCTCAGCTTGCCGCCCGCCGGCAATTGCGGAACGACGAAGTCCCGCGCCACCTGCGCCAGCGGCGGATGGACCATGAAATAGATCGGCACGAGCAGGAGGCTCGCCCCGACGAGGACCATCGCGAAGCGCTCGAAGCGCCGGAAGTCGCCGGTGCTGACGGCGATCATGACCAGCGCCGCGGAGACGAGGACGCCCGTGGTCTTGTCGAGGCCGAGGTAATCGAGCGCCAGCGCGATGCCGATGAACTCGGTGACGATGGTCAGGGAGTTCAGCAGGAACAGGTCGATGACGCTGAACGCGCCCCAGAACTTGCCGAAGCGCTCGAAGATCAGCCGCGCGTGGCCGACGCCGGTCACGGCGCCCAGACGCAGCACCATCTCCTGATTGACGTAGAGAACGGGAATCAGCAGCGCCAGCGTCCACAGCAACGTGGTGCCATAGGTCTGGCCGGCCTGACCGTAGGTTGCGAAGGCGCCGGCGTCGTTGTCGCCGACCATGACGATGAGGCCGGGTCCGAGGATGGCCAGAAGCGTCGTCAGCCGATGCTTCCAGGTCGTGCGCGGCGCGACGTCGCCGTGAAGAATGGTGCCGAAGGCGCCTCTGATGTGGCCGATGTGCGCGTCGTCGAGGACGGCGGTCACCGGCTCCGTGATGGTGGCTTTGATGGTCATGGCTTGGCTCCTTTGCCGCTGCCACGACGTGGGGAAAGCCTAGGGCCGTTGGCTGGCTGGGCTTGCCCCGCATCGCACCCGCGGCGGGATGACGAGTTTGTGGTTTGGGACTTCGAGATCGGAACCCGCCGACGCGTCGCAGACGTCGCCGACAGGTCTACTAGGGCCGTCGTTCAATCGGGTCTCCTTTTGCTCACACGGCCATCAGCGGCAGAAGTCCGAGCGTCCAAAGCAGCTTCGAGCCGCCCTTTCCGCTGGCTTCGCCACAAGCTTCGAGGATCGCGCCGGCCTTGTCCGGAACGACGACGAGGCTGGGGCCGTGAATGTCGAGGGATGGCGCGAGGGAACGCGCCGGGGATGCTTGACGGGCGACGTTGCGCGCAACGGTCGCGAAGGCGCCGTCGAGCCCAACGGCGTCACCGGTTCGGTGATTTTGGCGATCATGCTCATGGCTCGTCTCCTGTGCCTCTTGGCGCGGGAGCGAGCCGGACGGCTTCAGAAGCCTTCGTCTCGCTCCGCCCTCGAGGCGGTGGACTGGGTTTGCAGCTTGGATTTACCGCCCGCCGGCGCGTTGAAGATCGCGCCAACGGGCCTACTCGGGCCGTCGTGCATCGGGGATCTCCTTCAACTGGCGCGACGCAAAGGGACGGGCGCGGCGGGCTCGCGCGCGCCTCGATAAACGGACCAGACGCAGAGCAACGCCCCGGTGACGGAATCGCGCCGCCAACGGCAGACGAGCGGGCCGGCGGGCGCGGCGCGCGGGTTCGCGCGCGCTGCGGCGAAACGACGCACGTTCGCCGCCGCCCGGCGGCTCACGGAGAGATCGACCACGTCGCGATCGATCGGGTTATGGGAGAGCTGGTTCATGGCTCGCCTCCGATCCTTGGTTCTTGTCCAAGGCCGGAAGGCGAGAGTCCGCGGGCCTTTAGGCCCTCAAGACGCCTCGCGCACGGGATCCGGCCCATGGACGCTGACGATGTCGAAGGGCGACGAATCGACGAACCTGTCCGTGATCGCGCCGCCCGTGATGGTACTGCCCATGTCTCTACAGTTGGGTTAAGAAACGCCGGCCGAAACGAATTTCCGCCGACATTCGCCTATTGATCCCCCGAATCGTTTCTGTCAACCCAAAAATTCGCAGCGTCCGGATTTCGCCGCCGAACAAAGGGAAGAGCCGCGCGCGGCCGCCGTATTCGCCGCCCCGCCTTAAGGCTTCTTCGGCCTGGCGAGCTTCACGCCGACCGCGCTGCCCTTGCGCCAGACCACTTCCGCGTCGCCGATGGCGTTCGCGGCGTCGACTTGCAGGTGGAACGCGTCGGGCAGTTCGGCCCCGTGCAGGGGCGCCACACCCGCGCCCTCCTCGGAGACGTCGACGATCAGGCAATCGACCACGGGCGCGATCCCTCCCGGGTCGGCCCAGACGCGCTGACGCGCCGGGCGGCGGGCGTTCTTGCGCCGATCGCGGTCCTTGAGAAACGGATTGTCGCCGAAGTCGTTCATCAGCCTCGCCGCGCGCGGCCCTTCGAGAATAGGGCTGATATTTTTAAGCCCGAGCCGTTAACGACTCGTCAAGACGTTGCTTCGCAAACGATTCATGTTGTCGGAATTCGCGCGCGGCGGGCGCGGGATCAGGCGACGAAGCGGCGCGGCTCGCGCTCCGCCGATTTGGAGCGGCGCGCGATCTCGATCGTCAGATGCGAGAAGCGCGCGACGCTCATCGCCGCCTCGCGGTAATGGCTCGTCTCGCGCTCGCTCGTCGTCTCGATCGACAGGATGGCGCCCAGATGCCCGGGGCCGAGCCGCCAGAGATGAAGATCGGCGAGACGATCGCCGTCGCGCTCGATCGCGCGGCGCAATCTTTCGGTAAGCTGACGATCAGGATTCATGTCGAGCAGCACCGCGCCGGTGTCCCTTATCAGGCCCGCCGACCAGCTCGCGATCACCCCGGCGCCGACGAGGCCGGCGAGCGGGTCCATCCACAGCCAGCCGAAGCCGCGCGCCGCCAAGAGCCCGACGATGACGAGAAGCGAGACCGCGGCGTCGGCCGTCACGTGAATCACCGCGGCGCGCATGTTGTTGTCGCGATGCACCGCTGCGTGCTCGTGCGCGCCCTCGAGGAAATCGGTCGCGACGCTGTCGGCGCCGATCTGCACTCGCGCGGCGAATTCATGCGGCTCGGGAATTTCGTCGACGGATTCGAGATGATCGCCGCGACTGGTCATGGCGAAGCGCTGACGCGCGCCGCCGGGACGCGTCGTTTCGATGAAAGTCGCGGCGGCGTCGAGCGGCGCGCCGCTTCGCCAACGCAAGCGAAAGCGCGGCGGCGCGCCCGTCTCGAAGATTTCCAGCCGGTAGGCGCCGCGCGGGGTCGTCAACTCTCGCGAGTCCTCGAGCGCGTGGTCGTGATCGTGCGCGTGCCCGCCGCCGCCGTGATGATGATGATGACCGTGATCGCCGCGGCTGAGCAGCCAGGCGCTGACGGCGTTGACGACGAGCCCGAGCGCCGCGATGGGAATCGCCTGGGCGAACCGGATGGGCGTGGGCGAAAAGAAGCGCGCCGCGGATTCGTAACCGATCAGGAGCGCGATCATCGCCAGGATGACGGCGCTGGCGAAGCCGGCGAGATCGCCGAACTTGCCCGGACCGAAGGTGAAGCGCGGATCGTCGGCGCTACGGCGCGCCAGGGTGTAGGCCAGCGCCGCCAGCAGCAGGGCGCCGGCGTGGGTGCTCATGTGGAAGCCGTCGGCGACGAGCGCGATCGAGCCGAACAGCAGCCCGCCGACGATCTCGGCGATCATCATCGCCGTGCACAGCGCGATCACCATCCACGTGTTGCGCTCGCCGCGCGCATGGTCCCGCCCGAGGAAGGCGTGGCTATGCGCGAGCGTTTCATCGGCGTTCCGGTCGATGGTCATGTCCTAGCTCTCCTGGACATCGCTTGGCGCGCCCGCCCGCTCACAGGTACTTCGTGAGCTGCTTCAGCTCTTTGAGCGCCGCTCCGTCCGCCGCCGGCCCGCCGCCGAGACAGTGCTCGATGTGATCGTGGATGAGCTCGCTCTTGGCGTTGGCGACGGCGTTCTCCACCGCGCGAAGCTGCTGCGCCAGATCGAGGCACGAGCGGCCGTCCGCGAACATGGCGAGCACCGAGCCGAGATGGCCGTGCGCGCGTTTCAGGCGCTTGACGATCTCCGGATGGCTGGCGTGCTTCAAGGCGCACCTCGATTCATCGGACGGCGGACGCCCGGCTTCCTCCCATAACCTATGGTAGGGGATAGGATAGGTCAAGATCGCGCCCGCCCGCGCGCCCCCTTCTCCCCTTGCGGGAGAAGGTGTCGGCCGAAGGCCGACGGATGAGGGGTCGCGCCGTGCGGCGCTTGTCAGGACGGCCGCGATCGCCGGCAATTTATGCAACGCACGTCGGCAATCCCAGTAGACGCCGAAGCAGCGCGCCTTGCGGCGCGACCCCTCATCCGGCCGGCTCCGCCGGCCACCTTCCCCCGCAAGGGGGGAGGAGCGCCCCGCTTTTTGAGATATGTGCATCCCCTAGCGCTCTCGCCGGGATGACAAATCAACTGCGTCCGCTCGCTTCGCCCCGCGAGCGATGACGGCTGGCGCTTCCTTCAAACCTTCGGGATCGCCATGCCGCGCTGGACCGCGGGGCGCGCGCCGACGCTCTTCAGCCAGCGCTGAAAATCCGGCATTTCCTCGACGACGCCGACGAGCGCCGGGGCGAGGTAGGTCGTCGCCGCGAGCGCCCAGGGGTAGCAGGCGATGTCGGCGATCGAGTAGTCGTCGCCGGCCAGATAGGTCGCGGCGCTCAGGCGCAGCTCCATCACGCCGATCAGGCGCTCCGCCTCCTCGGTGAAGCGCTGGATCGCCAGCGGCGACTTCTCGGTCGAACGCACGGCGAAGAAGCCGAGCTGGCCGAACATCGGCCCGAGCCCGCCGACCTGCCAATACAGCCACTCCAGCGCCTTGTATCGCGCCGCCCCGCTCGGCGCGAGGAAGCGGCCGGTCTTCTCCGCGAGATAGGTCAGGATCGCGCCGCTCTCGAACAGCGACAGCGGCCCGCCCGGCCCGTCCGTGTCGACGATCGCCGGGATCTTGTTGTTGGGGGAAATGGCGAGGAATTTCGGCTCGAACTGCTCCTCGCGGCCGATATTGACGGGATGAACCGTGTAAGCGAGGCCGAGCTCCTCGAGCATGATCGAGACCTTGCGCCCGTTCGGCCTGCCCCAGGTGTAGAGATCGATCATGGCCTTCTCCCTTGCCGGAGCCGCGGCGCGAGCGCAAACGCGCGCAAAGCGCATTGGCCGAAAGCAGCGCTTTGACCGCCGTGGGGCGAATGCTATAGGGGCGCCGACTTCACCGCGCAACGCCGTAACGCTGGGATAAGGCCGATGTCCAAGATTAAAGTCACGAATCCAGTCGTCGAACTCGACGGCGACGAGATGACGCGCATCATCTGGCGGCTCATTCGCGACAAGCTGATCAACCCCTATCTCGACGTCGAGCTGCAATATTTCGACCTCGGCATCGAACATCGCGACGCGACCAACGACAAGGTGACGATCGACGCCGCCGAGGCGATCAAGGCCTGCGGCGTCGGCGTCAAATGCGCGACCATCACGCCCGACGAAGCGCGCGTGAAGGAATTCCATCTCAAGGAAATGTGGAAGAGCCCGAACGGCACGATCCGCAACATCCTCGGCGGCGTCATCTTCCGCGAGCCGATTATCTGCAAGAACGTGCCGCGGCTGGTGCCCGGCTGGACGAAGCCGATCGTCGTCGGCCGCCACGCCTTCGGCGACCAGTACAAGGCCACCGACTTCCGCGTGCCCGGCAAGGGCCGCCTGACCATGCGCTTCGAAGGCGCGGACGGCGCGGTGATCGAGAAGGAAGTGTTCAAGTTCCCCGGCGCCGGCGTCGCCATGGGCATGTACAATCTCGACGAGTCGATCCGCGATTTCGCCCGCGCCTCGCTCAACTACGGCCTCATGCGCAAGTATCCGGTCTACCTCTCGACCAAGAACACCATCCTCAAGGCCTACGACGGCCGCTTCAAGGATCTGTTCCAGGAGGTCTTCGAGGCCGATTTCAAGGCCAACTTCGCCGCCGCGGGCATCACCTACGAACACCGTCTCATCGACGACATGGTCGCCTCGGCGCTGAAGTGGTCGGGCGGCTACGTCTGGGCGTGCAAGAACTACGACGGCGACGTGCAGTCGGACACCATCGCGCAAGGCTACGGCTCGCTCGGCCTGATGACCAGCGTGCTGATGAGCCCGGACGGGCGAACGGTGGAGGCGGAGGCCGCGCACGGCACGGTGACCCGCCATTATCGCGAGCACCAGAAGGGCCGGGAAACCTCGACCAACTCGATCGCCTCGATCTTCGCCTGGACGCGCGGCCTTTCCCATCGCGCCAAACTCGACGGCAACGCGCCGCTCGCCCGCTTCGCCGATGCGCTCGAGCGCATCTGCGTCGAAACCGTCGAAGCCGGCTTCATGACCAAGGACCTCGCCCTGCTCGTCGGCCCCGAGCAGAAGTGGCTGTCGACGGAGGGCTTCCTCGACAAGATCGGCGAGAATCTCAAGGCCGCAATGGCGAAGTAGGCGGCGCGCCCCTCCCCCCCTCGCGGGGGAAGGTGGACGCGCGGAGCGCGGCCGGATGAGGGGGATCGCGCGAAGCGCGATGGCTTCGACGCCCGTCAAGCGTTGCGTCAAGTCACGTCGAGGAGAGTACGGCTTCAACGTTGCGGGCGGGAAATGCTTATTCGTCAGCGCATTGCTTAACAGCTTTCGCCGCCACAACGGCGAAGTGCGCAAGCAGAACGGCGTTGAGGCTATCGACTTCAGTGAACGAGCACCGGCTAAAAGCCGGTGGCTTCAGGTTACGGCTTGAAGCCGGATTAGGTCGACCCCTTGGGTCGACTGCTACACAACCTTGAAATGGTCGTCTGGCGTCTCGGGCTTTTGA
>JBEKLU010000137.1:0-13608 GCA_050010035.1 Roseiarcus sp. | reverse complement strand
GGCCAACGAGATCAACATCGGCTTCGCCGCGCTGATCCTCAACGCGCTGGCGGCGGCGGTGGTGAGCCTGGCGACCCGGCCGCCCGCCGTCCTCGCGGCCTCGCGGACGGGCTAGGGCGTTTTGCTATTTGGTCGACGCGGCGAACCCCCTCTCCCCGCTTGCGGGGAGAGGGCGGGGGTGAGCGGCCGGGTGATTGTCCGCTCCGTTGCGGCTAATCACCTCGCCCCTCATCCCAACCTTCTCCCCGCAAGCGGGGAGAAGGGGCGCCGCGCGGCCTTACGGCGTGCTTCGATCCAATCGCAATATGCTCTAAGTTGCCGTCGAATCGCGCCTTGGGGAGAAAGCATGGTCGAGCTGCCCGATTCCCCATCCGACGTCGGCGCGTCGGCGCGGCGGCCGACGACCGTCGAAGACCTCGCCGCGCGCGTCGGCGGCGCGCCGTTCGTCTCGCGCTGGTTCCTCATCGACCAGGCGCGCATCGACGCCTTCGCCGAGGCGACCGAGGACCGGCAGTTCATCCACGTCGACCCCGAGCCGGCGCGCGCGACGCCGTTCGGCGGCACGATCGCGCACGGCTTCCTGACGCTGTCGATGCTTTCGGCTTTCGCCTATGATGCGCTCCCCGAGATTTCCGGCCTCGCCATGGGCGTCAATTACGGCTTCGACCGGCTGCGCTTTCTCTCTCCCGTCCCCGCCGGCGCGCGCCTGCGCGGCGCCTTCAAGCTCGTCGGCGCGACGCAGCGATCGCAGCGCGAATGGCTGATGAGCTACGAGGCGAGCGTGGAGATCGAGGGAACGGAGAAGCCGGCGCTCGCGGCGCAGTGGCTGACCATGGCGGTGATGGCGGGGTAGGCGCGCGCCCCTTCCCCCCTTGCGGGGCGGACGAATGCTACGCATTCGCCTAGAGAAGGTGGCCGCGTCAGCGAGGGTCGGATGAGGGGGGTCGCGCGGAGCGCGACATCCAGACGGAAGTGGCGCAACACCGACGTTGCTCGAAGCCGTCGCGCTTGCGCGCGATCCCCCTCATCCGTCACGCTTCGCGTGACACCTTCCCCCGCAAGGGGGGAAGGGCGCGCGGCGGCGGAGCGGGCAAGAAAAACCCCGGGCGCGAGGCCCGGGGTGCAAAATCGCGGCAGTCTCAAGAAAGCGTCGATTAGAAGGCCAGCTTCACGCCGGCCGTAAAGGCGGTGTTGTTGTTCTGGATGTAACCACTGGCCATGCCGCCGGCGACCACCGAATACATCAGGCCGGCGTAGACGTCGACGCGCTTGACCGGCCGCCAATCGACCATGGCGCCCACGACGTTCGTGGTGCCCGCGCAGGCGCCGGCATTCGAGCCCTGCGGGGTGGCGCCCGGGGCCGCTGGATTCAGATTCGGACCGCAGCCGACCCCGAGCGCCGAGCTGGTTCCGCCGGTGTTGTACTTCGTGGCGGGGTTCGTGTAGTTGTTCTGCCACTCGAAGTAATAACCGGCCGCCACGTCGAGGTTGCTGAGGACGCCGTATTTCGCTCCCAGCCAGAGGGTCTGCAGATCTTCGGGAGTGACGTAGGCGAGCTTTTGGACGACCCCGGGGAAACCCCCGTTGAGAGAACTCAGAAAGTCGCCGTTCCCCGTCGGCGTCGCGCCGTAGGGATTGCTCGGGTCCGAAAGGCGATCGTACGCATAGCCCGCGAACAGCGTCAGCGCGTTCCACTTGTACTTGCCGGCGAGGACGAACGCGTCGACGTTGGCGAGAGTCGCCTGCAACGTGTCCGTCGGCCACGCCGCATTCACCCCCGTCGGCCCCGTATCGCTGGTCGTGCTGCCATACGTGGCCAGCTTCACCGCGTCCTGCGCGTAGGCATAGATCGCGTCGACCGAGAAACCGTAGAAATCCGCGCCCAAGTCGACCTGCGCCGCTTGTTGCGCGCCGTTGCCCTGCTGCCAGCCGCCGACCTGCACCAAGCCGCCGGCGCGGAAACCGTTGTAGGCGACCTGGTACTTGACCGAGGTGTCGTAGCGCGCGGTCTCGGTCTCGCCGGTGCCCGCGACCGGGGTGCCCGTGGTGCCGATCAGCGAGAACGCGTAGGCGCCGCCGAACGGATCGTAGTTCGCCGAAGCGTCGTTGGTGAAGGCGTACTGGCGGCCGAAGGTCAGCGTGCCGAGCGTGGTGTTGTTGACGCCAATATAGGCGCGGCTGTTGTCCCAGCCCCAGGTGCGGCTCGAGTCGCCGTTCGCCGTCTGCTGGTAGAGATAGGTATAGTTGTTCTCGGCCGCCGACTGCGGGCCATTGGCGAACCGCATCGAGTAGGGATCGAAGCCGGCGTTGACGTCGCCGACGATGTACCAGTTCGGCGCGATCTGCTCCTTGATCTTGACGCCGATGTTGGACTGGGTGAGGCCGTTGGGAACCAACTGCCACCGGGCGCCGTTGCTGGTCTTGTAGATCTCCTCCTGCACGCCGTTGGGATAGGCGCCGTTGAAGGGCGTGGCGTGGGTCTCGTAGCCGAAGCCCATGTCGATCGCGCCGTAGACGGTGACGCCCATGTAGCTCAGCGGGCAGTCGGCGGCGGTCGAATCCAGCCAGCTCATGAAGCTGGCGTAGCAGTTCGCCGGCGGCGGGGCGATCGGCGTCTTCTTGGTGGGAAGGTCGGCGGCCTGAGCCGCGCCGATCAGCACGAGCCCCGCAACGGAACCCAGTAGGATAGTCCCCAAAGTTTTCATACCAGGTCCCCATTCCTCGTTGGCCGCGCCTAACGCAGCGAAGTCTCTTCGCAATCGCCCGGAGACGTCGCGAACCGATTGATTTTCAGCGACTCGAAATTCGGCGTCGTGACCGACGCGACGCATTCCAAACCCGCCTCGCAGGCCGCGGGTTCACCCCGCGCTCCCAGCCCAGCCATAGCCGTCGCATCGTTGTTACTGGCGACGAATGACACATATGTGACACATGCTTGCCGGATTCGCCTAGTCCTCGCGCCCGAGCGCCTTCACGAAAGCAACCGCGCGTTCGACAATGGTCGGCGGGCGGGCCTAAGGACGCGGGAAAATCTTTGTGATTCCAGCTCTTAGCAATTCGAGAGGGCGCGCTCGGGGAGCCCTGGAAGGGCGTCCGAGCGGGCCGACTCGCGTTTTCCGCACGGGAATGTTGGAGCAAAAACGCGACGATGTGCTCTTTTGATCACACAAAAACCATAGGATAAACGTGATTGATACCGGTGCGGAATCGCCAATGTCGAGGCGCGACTGCGGATCGCCCATGCGATAACGACGGCTTCGCCGCGTAAAACTTCGCCCTGGCTCGCCGAGCCTCCCGGCGCCCCCGCGGCAGCGTCGTGCCCCCTTCCCCCCTTGCCCGGGAAGGTGGACGCGCGAAGCGCGCCCGATGAGGGGGCTCGCGCGAAGCGCGACGGCTCCGCAGTTGAGCATGTTGGATAACCGCAACGGCAATGCGCCGAGCCACGGCGTACCGGAAAGTCAGCGGCTCTTGTCGAAGCCATCGCGCCGTAGCTCGTCGAAAGACGGGCGTCTTTCGACGCCCTATGGCGCGATCCCCCTCATCCCAAGGCGAATGCGAAGCATTCGTCCGCGGTCACGCTCCGCGTGGCGCCTTCCCCCGCGAGGGGGGAAGGGATTCGCCGTCCCGCGCCAGCGCGGCGAGGCGCGCTTCTTCGTCCGCGCTCAGGGCGGGCGTGGGTTGGCGCGGGCGGCGCATCGCCGCCCAGATCCCCAGCGCGCCGAGCGCCAGCGTCAGCGGCGCGCTGAGCCACAGCAGCAGCGTGTCGGGCTCGAACGGCGGCTTCAAGAGAATGAAGTCGCCGTATCGCGAGACGAGGAAGGCGCGGATCGCGTCGTTGCTCTCGCCCTTGGAGATGCGCTCGCGGATCAGCACCCGGATGTCGTGCGCCAGCGTCGCGTCGGAATCGTCGATCGATTCGTTCTGGCAAACGAGGCAGCGCAGCTCGGACGAAAGGTCGCGGGCGCGCGCTTCGAGCTTAGGGTTGGCGAGGACTTCGTCGGGCTGCACCGCGTGCGCGACGGCGCCCGCAGCGAGGAGGAGCGCGAAGACGAGGGCGGCGCGGAGCGTTTTCATCGTCAGCGCGCCGCCAGCGCCGCCGCGGCGGCGGCGGATTTCGCCCGCACCGGCGCGCCGAAGCGCAGGCGCCGGTCGGTAAGCGAGAACGCGCCGCCGAGCGCCATCAAGCAGGCGCCGAGCCAGATCAGCGTCACCAGCGGCTTCCAGTAAAGGCGGGTCGGCACCGTTCCGTCGGCGTTGGGATCGCCCACGGCGACGTAGACCTGGCCGAAATCGAGCGTCGCGATGCCCGCTTGCGTCGTCGCCATCTGGCGCGCCGGGAATTGTCGCCGCGCCGGCTCGATGACGGCGACGGTCTGGCCATGCGAGCGGAGCGTCATCGTCGCGACGACTTCGTCGTAATTGGCGACGGCGCGCTCGCCCACCGAATCGATGACGGCTTCATAGGGCCCGACCGTCAACGGGACGCCGACGCGCATCGTCGCGATCGTCTCGGCGCCGAATCCCGTCGCGGCGAGGCCGAGCAGGGCGACGCCGGCGCCCATGTGCGCGAACGCGCCGCCCCAGAACGACAGCGGCAGGCCGCGCGCGCGAGAGAAGGCGACGGAGAGCGAGGCGCCCTTTCGCCAAACGCGCGCCGCGACTTCGCTGAGCGACCCGACGATGACGAAGATCGCCAGACCCGCGCCGATCGGCGCCAGCGCCGGCCCGCCGCGAACGAGGGCGATCAGCGCGACGAAGACGAGGAAGCCGGCGGCCAAGGCCAGGCTCAGGCGTTGGGCGACGCCGAGCAGATCGCCGCGCTTCCAGGCGAGCGAGAAGCCGAACGGCGTGACGAAGAAGACCCCCAGCAGCAGCACGCCCGCGGTCATGTTGAAGAACGGCGCGCCGACGGTGATCTTCGCGCCGGTGACCTGCTCCAGCGCGAGCGGATAGAGCGTGCCGAAGAACACCGCCGCGCAGGTGGTCGTCAGCAAGAGGTTGTTGAGCACCAGCGCGCCCTCGCGCGAAATCGGCGCGAACAGGCCGCCCTGCTTGAGCAGCGGCGCGCGCCAGGCGAACAGGGCCAGCGAGCCCGCGATGAACAGCGCCAGAATGGCCAGGATGAACACGCCGCGCCGCGGGTCGCTGGCGAAGGCGTGCACCGAGGTCAGCACGCCCGAGCGCACCAGGAACGTGCCGAGCAGCGAAAACGAGAACGCGAGAATGGCGAGGAAGATCGTCCACACCTTCAGCGCGTCGCGCTTTTCCATCACCGCCACCGAATGGAGGAACGCCGTTCCCGCCAGCCAGGGCATCAGCGAGGCGTTCTCCACCGGGTCCCAGAACCAGAAGCCGCCCCAGCCCAGCGTGTAATAGGCCCAGTACGATCCCATCGCCACGCCGAGCGTCAGGAAGCACCAGGCGACGAGGGCGAAGGGGCGCACGAAGCGCGCCCAGGCGGCGTCGATGCGTCCCTCGATCAGCGCCGCGGCGGCGAAGGAAAAGACGATGGAGAAGCCGACGTAGCCGAGGTAGAGCAGCGGCGGATGGATGGCCAGGCCCGGGTCCTGCAGGATCGGATTGAGATCGCGGCCCTCGAACGGCGCCGGCCACAGACGCTCGAATGGATTCGACGTCAAAAGGATGAAGAGCAGGAAGGCCACGCCGATCAGCCCCTGGACCGCGAGCGCGTTGGCGCGCAGGGTCGCCGGCAGCGAGCGGCCGAACACGGCCACCAGCGCGCCGAAGATCGCCAGGATGAAGACCCACAGCAGCATCGAGCCTTCGTGATTGCCCCAGATGCCGGAGAACTTGTAGATCGCCGGAACGGCGCTGTGCGAATTCTCGGCGACGTTGAGCACCGAGAAATCGGACGCCATATGCGCCCACGCCAGCGCGCCGAACGACACCATAATCAGCGCGAATTGCCCGATCGCCGCGCTCGAGGCGACGCCCATCAGCGCGCGATCGCCGCGCCAGGCGCCGACCAGCGGCGCGATCGTCTGGACCAGCGCGACGGCGAGCGCGAGGACCAGCGCGTAATGTCCGATTTCGACGATCATGGCTTCGCGTTCCCCTCTTGCCAACGCCCTTGCTTCTTCAGCATCTCCACCATTCCGGGCGGCATGTAGCGTTCGTCGTGCTTGGCGAGAATCGTTTCGGCGCGAAACTCCCCGGACGCCTCGAGCACGCCCTCGGCGACGACGCCCTGTCCCTCGCGAAACAGGTCGGGCGGCAATCCTTGATAGGAGACCTTGATCTGGTTCGCGCCGTCGGTGATGGCGAAATCGAGCTTTTCGCCCGCCGCCTTGACGACCGAACCCGGCTCCACCAGGCCGCCGACCCGCAGCCGCGCGCCGGCCTGGACGTTCTTCTGCACGATCTCGCTGGGGCTATAGAAGAATACGATGTTGTCGCTCAGCGAATAGAGCGCCAACCCGGCGGCGGCGCCGACCACGGCCAGCGCCACGCCGATGAGAATGAGCCTGCGGCCTTTGCGCGTCACCAATCAGCCTCCGATTCCCAATTCTTGCGCCAGCGCGTCGAGGCCGGGCCCCGCCGCCGCGTCGCCGGCGAGCGCCTTGCGCGCCGAGGCGAGCGCTTGCCTGGCTTTGTCCGGTTCGTGCAACACGGAGTAGGCGCGAATAAGGCGCTGCCATTCGCTCGCGTCGCCGCCGCTTTGCGCGAGGCGCGTCGCCAGCCTCTCGACCATGCCGCGGATCATGGTCTGCTGGTCGTCGGTCGCCACGTCGGCCGCCGGAGCGGCTGGAGCGGCCGGCGGCGCGGAAGCCGTCGGCGCAGGCGGCGCGGCGTTCGCCGCGGCGTCGGCGCCCTCGAGCCCCAATTTTTGCGCTAGCGAGTCGAGGCCGGGCCCCGCCGCCGCGTCGCCGGCGAGCGCCTTGCGCGCCGCGGCGAGCGCGTCCCTGGCCTTGTCCGGCTCGTTCAGCACGGCATAGGAGCGAATGAGCTGCTGCCATTGGCCCGCGTCGCCGCCGCTCTGCGCCAGGCGCTTCGCCAGCTGCCCGACCACCTCGCGGATCGATTTCTGGTGCGCGTCGTCCGGCGCGGCGCTCGCCGGCCCGGACGGGGCAGCCCCGCCCTCGAGGGCCGCCAGCCGCTTCTTGACCGTCGCGGCCCAGGGCGCGTCGTCGGGGGCCTCGCTCAACAACCCCTTGTACGCCGCGATCGCTTTCGGCTTGTCGCCGTCCTGCTCGGCGGCGAGGCCGAGATAGAAGCGCGCCGCGATCTGGCCCGGTTGTTCGGCGAGCGCCTTGTCGAAGGCGGCGCGCGCGTCCGCGGTGACGACGCCGCCCGCGGCGGCCACCAGCGCTTCGCCGTAATCGGCGCGCCGGCTCGCGCTTTCGCCGTCGAGCTTGAGAACCTCGCGAAAGGCGTTGACCGCGTCGTCGAAGCGTCCGAGGCGCATGTAGACCGGCCCTATCACCTCCCAGCCCTTGCCGTCGTCGGGCGAAGCGGTCAGATGCGCCTCGAGGCGCGCGACCGCCGCCTCCACGCCTTCGGCGGTCGTCGCGTCCGCCTTGCGGCTGGCGAGCGGCTCGTCGGGCATGTCGGGCCGCCCCAGATCGGCGTAGAGGGCGAGCGCGACGAGCGGAACGAAGATCAGGACGAGCGCTGCGGCGATTAGCCGCTGCATCCGGGGCTCGCCCGCGCCGGTCGCTCCGGGCGCCGCCGCGCTCGCCGCGATCAGACGCCGCGCCGCCTCGGCGCGCGCGCCGGCGGCTTCCTCGGCCGGCAAGAGCCCACGCTCGACGTCGCGCTCGATTTCGCCCAGTTGGGCCTTGTAGAACGCAACTTCGCTCGCGGCGTCGGCCCCCCCCTTGCGACGCATGACGAGCGGCCACAACGCGCCCAGGACGGCGAGGACGGTCATGGCGACAAGGACAAACCACAGCATCAATACGGCCTCTCGAGCGGCGCGGCGCGAGGCGGGAACGGCGCGCGCGGTTCTTTAGTCGTGTTTTCGATTTCGGGGAATAGGTAAATTTTCCAAGGCCTCACGACGCTGCGCCGGTTGCGGTTCGCTTCCCGCGTTCCGCTCGCCGTCCGCCCGATGGCGTCCGGCCGACTGCGCGCCTCGGACCTATGCGCGATATCCGGTGGCGACGTCTTTGACCTCGGTCAGAAACTCGGCAGCCGCAGGCTCGCCCGCAACCCGCCGAGCGGGCTCTCCTCGAGGCGCAACGAGCCGCCGTAAATCGACGCGAGATCGACGACGATCGAGAGCCCGAGGCCGGAACCGGGCCGCGACTCGTCGAGCCTACGCCCGCGCACCAGCGCCGCGGCGCGCGCCTGCGGATCGAGGCCCGGACCGTCGTCGTCGATCCGGGCGATGAAATAGAAGCGCCCGGCGGCGTCGGGCGTCGGATCGCGCTCGGCGCGCACGGCGACGCGCTCGCGCGCCCACTTGCCGGCGTTGTCGAGGAGATTGCCGATGAGGTCGGTCAGGTCCTGCGATTCGCCGCGAAAGCGCAGGCCGTCCGGCGTCTCGATGGAGAAGGAGAGAGAGCGATCGCGATGGACCTTCTCGAAAGCCCGAACCAGCCCTTCGATCACCGGGCGGACCTCCGTCGACGCGGCGGGCGCCCTGGCGCGCGCGGCCGCCCGCGCGCGGTCGAGATAGAAGCTCACCTGCCGATGCATCACGGCGGCTTGCTCGCGAACCTTGTCGGCGAGCTTGGGGCTGTTGGAATCGGCCTCGTTGACGATGACGCTGAGGGGGGTCTTCAGCGCGTGCGCGAGATTGCCGACCTGGGTGCGCGCTCGCTCGACCACGCCGCGATTGGCCTCGAGCAGAAGGTTGACCTCGGCGGCGAGGGGCGCGACGTCCTGCGGAAATTCGCCGCTGATCCGCTCGGCCTCGCCGCGCCGGATCGCCGCCAGCCCTTCCTGCAACACCCTGAGCGGGCGAAGGCCGAAGCGGACCGCGAGCGCCGTCGAGCCGAGAAGCGCGACCGCCAGCACGAGAAACGTCGCGGCCAGCGCATATTCGAAACGCTCGATCTGGGTCTCGATGACGTCGGCGTTGGCGGCGACCTGAATGAGGTAGCGGCCCTCCTCGCCCGCGTCGATTTCGCGCTCGATCATGCGCAAGGGGCGGTCGCCCGGCCCGACGACATAGCCGCGGCGCACGCTGCCGCGCTGGTCCTCTGCGTCGGCCTCGGCCAGGCTCGGCAGTTGCGTCGCGAACAGCGAGCGCGAGGTGCGGATTTCCGGATGATCCACGTCGAGGCGGGTGATCTGCCAGTACCAGCCGGAAAAGGCCAGTTCGAACTGGGGATCGATCACCGGCGAGGCGCCGGCCTTCGCCTCGTCGCCGACGACGGCGACGTTGGCCACCAGCGCCTTGAGGTAGACGCCGAGCTGCTCGTCGAAACTCGCTTCGCTCGAACGCGCGTTGAGCGCGGACAGGCCGAGCCCGGCGACGACGAGAATGGTCGAGCTCCAGAATGCGGCCGAAATGAACAGACGCGTGGCGATCGATTGCGCGTTCAGCGCTTTGAGCATGGCCGCGATCCGGATCGGCCGGGACGCGCCGGGACGGCGATCAGCGGGCGCCCCTGCGTTTGGCCGTCGCGCCGGCCGTTTCGCCTTCGGCCTCGATGATGTAGCCGAGACCTCGCGCGGTCTGGATGATGTCGACGCCGAGCTTCTTGCGCAGGCGGCCGACGAAGACCTCGATCGTGTTCGAGTCGCGATCGAAATCCTGGTCGTAGAGATGCTCGACGATCTCGCTGCGCGAGACGATGCGTCCGGAATGGTGCATGAGATAGGAGAGCAGGCGATATTCGTGGCTGGTGAGCTTGACGGACGCGCCGTTGACGCTGACGCGGCCGGCGCGCGCGTCGAGGCGCACCGGTCCGGCGACGAGTTCGCTCGACGCGTGGCCGGCGGCGCGGCGTAAGAGCGCGCGCAGGCGCGCCAGCACTTCCTCCATGTGGAAAGGCTTGCCGACATAGTCGTCGGCGCCGGCGTCGAAGCCTTGCACCTTGTCGCTCCAGCGATCGCGCGCCGTCAAAATGAGCACCGGCATGAGGCGGCCGTCCCGGCGCCAGGCTTCGAGAACCGAGACGCCGTCGCGTTTGGGCAGGCCGATGTCGAGCACGACCGCGTCATAAGGCTCGGTGTCGCCGAGAAACCAGCCTTCCTCGCCGTCAAATGCGCGGTCGACGGCATAGCCGGCCGCCTCCAGAGCCGCAACGACCTGTCGATTGAGATCGCGATCGTCTTCGACAACGAGCAGGCGCATGGGTCCTAAAGTTCCCCTTCGATCACATTTTCGGCGTCGGCTCGCGGTCGTTGCGCGCGCCAATGAGCTTGCCGGTCGCTGCGTTCATCACCGCGTGAACGAGCCGGCCGTCACGATGCAGCAGCGTAATCTCGTAGAAGAATTCGTCGCCGGAATGGCAAAGCTTGGCCGAAAGCGCCTCCGCCTTAAATTGCGTCGCGGCCGCCTTGAGGACGGCGAAGGGCTCCAGAAAATGGCGCGCCTTGATTTCCTCGCGGGTTTCGCTCGGCGGCAGGCAGGTCCGCTTGATCGCGACGCGCGCCTGCGTCTCGTTCGCCCGAGCGGCGAACGGCGCGCAAAGGCCGACGGCGCAAAGCGCCAAGGCGAGGGAAAACGTCGACTTACGCGCCATGCCGCAGTCTTTCCTCGCGCGCCTGAATGAGAAATGAATGATTGGTATAGCCGACCGCTCCCCGATACGCCAATCCCGCGAGGCGGCGCGGGGCTTGCTCGCGCGGGCCGGAAAAGGCTAGCCAGGGCCATGATTCAGCGAAAACGACGCGTTTTCTCGATCGCCCGCGCGCTGGCTTGGCTGGCGGCGGCGAGCCTCGGCTGGGCCGCTCCCGCCGCGGCGGTGGTCGGCGCGGCCGACAAAGACGCCCGCTTCGCCAATCACGTGGTCATGGTGTTGACGCGCGGCGCCGACAAGGCGGGTTTCTGTTCCGGCGTGGTTCTCGGGCCGCGCGTCGTTCTGACCGCCGCGCATTGCCTGCGTCCGGCGCAGGACATGCTGGTGCACTATCGCGACGAAGAGGGGGCGCCGGTCGTGGTGGCCGTGCAGGCGACCGCGGTCCATCCGCTGTACCGCGCCGACGCGATCGCCCAGCGGGTCGTCTCGATCGATCTGGCGATGGTGGAGACGTGGGAGCCGCTCAGCCCGCGTTTCACCGCGCCCGAGCTCGCCTCGGGAGACGGGCCGGCGGTCGGGGAGGCGACGATCCTCGCGGGCTACGGGGTCGCCCGCGAGGGCGAGCCGCTGACCGGCGGCGCGTTGCGCAGCGCCAGGCTCAGGGTGCGCGCCCCGCTGTCCAAGATCCTGCTGTGGGCCGAGGACGCCGATCAGGCCGGCGCCGGCGCCTGCGCCGGCGATTCGGGCGGCCCGCTCTTCTCCGGCGACGGCGAGACGGTCCTGGCGATCGTCGCGTGGACGTCGGGCCCTCGCGGGCGCCGTTGCGGCGCGTTGACGCAGGGGCCGCTCATCGCCCCGCAACGCGGCTGGATCGACGCGACGCTCGCGCGCTGGCGCCCTTAGGCGAAAGCAAGGCGCCCGCAAAGGCGCTATTTCCGCGCTCGCGGCGGCGGCCGGTTGGGCCAGCTTACGATGTGCTCGGGCCAGAGTTCGATCGGCGCGTCCCGTTCGCTCGCCGCGACGCGCCCGCGCACCGAAACGCCCGCCTCGCGCACGGTGTCCGGCGAGCCGGAGACCAGCGGATGCCACCACGCGAGGTCGCGCCCTTCGGCCAGAAGGCGATAGGCGCAGGTCACCGGCAGCCAGCTCAGCTTGCGCACGGCTTCGGGCGTTAGCTTGACGCAATCGGGGACGCGCCGCTGGCGGCGCCGATAATCACGGCACCGGCAGGTCTCGGCGTCCAACAATTTGCAACCGAGGTCGGTGAAGTGAATTTCGCCGCTGTCCTCGTCCTCGAGCTTGACCAGACAGCAGCGCGCGCAGCCGTCGCAAAGGCTCTCCCATTCCGCGGTCGTCATCTCTTCGAGCGACTTGACGCGCCAGAAGGCCCGTGGGTCCTGGGATCGCTCGGGCATGGGGCTTTCCTGTCCTTCCGCTTCGAGGCGATCGCGCCGGCGCGGCGCGGAATTTGAACCGCGCAGGCCGGCCGTCCGTGGCGTCGCGTTTCGATCCATCGCGGTTGCGCTCCGCGTCAGGCCATGGCGCGGACCGAGGCGCGCGTCAAGTTGTTCAAATTGCGCCGGATTGTGTTAAAGATCGCTCGGGTGCGGCGAGGATTTGCAGGCGAGGTGGTTTTGTCGGGCTCGAGCGGAATGTCCCGGTTCCGGAAAGTCGTCGCGCGGGTGCTGCTCGCGTTCGACGCCTTGGTGGATTCCTCGCTCTACGACGCCCAGCGCCGATCGATCCGCGCGCTGCAGGCGGTGGCGGCCTTTTCCGATCGTTTCCATCTCTCCGGCGCCCGCAAGTTGCTCGTCGAAGCGCTATGCGAAGGCGTGAACCTCGGCGTGGTCGGGTTGATCGCCGTTCTGACCATTGCGCAGCCGGCGTTTCGCCTGGCGAGCGACGAAGACTGGCTCAAGCGTCAGGATCTCGCGATGACGTTCCTCGACCGCTACGGCGTGGAGGTCGGGCGGCGCGGCATCAAGCACGACGACGCGATCCCGTTCGACCAACTGCCCGATCATTTCATCAAGGCCGTGCTCGCCACCGAGGACCGCCGCTTCTTCGACCATTTCGGCATCGACGTGGTCGGCACGCTGCGCGCCTTGACCGTCAACGCCCACGCCGGCGGCGTCGTGCAGGGCGGCTCCTCGATCACCCAGCAGCTCGCCAAGAACCTGTTTCTGACCAACGAGCGCTCGATTTCGCGCAAGATCAACGAAGCCTACCTCGCGCTGTGGCTCGAGCACCATCTCACCAAGAAGCAAATCCTCAGCCTCTATCTCGATCGCGCCTACATGGGCGGCGGCGCCTTCGGCGTGCAGGCGGCGGCGCAATATTATTTCGGCAAGTCGGCGCGCGACATCAATCTGGCCGAGGCGGCCATGCTCGCCGGCCTTTTCAAGGCGCCGACGAAATATTCCCCGGACGTCAATCTGCCCGCCGCGCGCGCCAGGGCCAACGATGTCCTGAGCAATCTCGTCGACGCCGGCTTGATGACCGAGGGCCAAGTCTACGCGGCGCGGCGCAATCCCGCCACGCCGGTGACCCAGGACGCGCGCGCCAGCCCCAATTGGTACCTGGACTTCGCCTACGACGAGGTGAAGGCGCTCGCCGACGAGGGGAAATTGCGCAACGAGCGGGTTCTCGTCGTGCGCACCGGCCTGGACAGCAACCTGCAGGCCAAGGCCGACAGCGTCATCGAGGACATGCTGCGCGTCAACGCGCCCGCCTACCACGCGCATCAGGCGGCGGCGGTGGTGGCCGACATCGACGGTCTGGTGCGCGCCATGGTGGGCGGGCGCGATTACGGCGCGAGCCAGTTCAACCGCGCCACCGAAGCGGCGCGCCAGCCCGGCTCGTCGTTCAAGATCTTCGACTATATGACCGCGCTGCTGACCGGCAAGTACCACAAGGACACGACGGTGCAAGCAGGAGGCATCTGCATCGGCGA
>JBEKLU010000136.1:0-14129 GCA_050010035.1 Roseiarcus sp. | reverse complement strand
GTCGAAAACACGTCGCTGACGTTCGACCAGATCGCCGAATTCTGCAAATTGCATCCGCTCGAGGTCAAAGGCATCGCCGACGGCGAGGTCGCCACCGGCATCAAGGGCTACGACCCGATCTCCACGGGACAATTGACGCGCGAGGAAATCGCCGCCGCCGAAAAGGACGAGTCGCGCCGCCTGCAACTCGCGACCTCCAAGGTGCGCGTGCCGGAATTCAAGAAGCCGCGCGGGGCGCGCTACACGCCGCTGTCGCGCCGCCAGGATCGGCCGAACGCCATTCTCTGGCTGCTGCGCAATCATCCCGAGTTGAAGGACGCGCAGATCATGCGCCTCGTCGGCACCACCAAGCATACGCTCGAATCAATCCGCGAGCGCAGCCACTGGAATTCCGCCAACCTCCAGCCGATGGACCCGGTGACCCTCGGCCTGAGCTCGCAGATCGACCTCGACTTCGAGGTCAATCGCGCCGCCAAGGATCGCCCCAAGATCGAGGAGGACCGCACCCAGACCCTGGTCTCGGCCGAGGTGACGACGGCCAAGCCGGCGCCGGTCACGCAGGCCGAAGTTTTCGGCGCGCCCACGCCCAAGCCGAAGCCGAGCGAAGAGAAGATCGACGTCGATTCGGTGTTCGGCAAGCTCAAGGAGCTCAAGGGCGCGGACTGACGCTCGCGCTCCGCTCAGCGCCCCAAGGCCAGAGCGATCCCCGCCGCGCCCGACAGCAGCACGACGACGATCGGCGGCGCGCGCCAGACGACGAGCAGCGCGAACCCGGTCGCGGCGATCGCGAAATCCGTCGGCTCGCGCACGGCGCTCGTCCAGACCGGGTTGTACAGCGCGGCGCCCAGCAAGCCGACGACCGAGGCGTTGACGCCGCGCATGGCGGCTTGCGCTTGGGCCAGCTCGCGCAATTCGCGCCAGAACGGCAACGCGCCCATCAGCGCCAGCATGCCCGGCAGGAAGATGGCGACGAGCGCGACGAGGGCGCCCGCCAGACCGGCCGGCGGTGCGCCGGCGACCGCGCCGAGATAGGCGGCGAAGGTGAACAGCGGCCCCGGCACGGCCTGAGCCGCGCCGTAGCCCGCCAGGAAGGAATTGTCGGAAACCCATCCGGGCGCTACGACCGCGTCGCGCAGCAGCGGCAGCACGACATGGCCGCCGCCGAACACCAGGGCGCCCGAGCGATAGAAGGCGCCGGCGAGCGCGAAAAGGCCGCTGCGGACCGGCAGGAAGGACAGCGCCAGAAGCGCGAAGAACGCCGCGAGGCAGGCGACGCCTAGGCGCCGGGTGACCGGCATGACGAGGTCGTCGGCGATTCGTTCGCCGCCGCCGCGACAGAGCGCCAGCCCCGCCGCGCCGCCGAGCGCGATCGCGCCGACCTGGGAGAGCGAACCGGGAGCGACGAGCAGCAGAACGAGGGCGGCCGTCGCGATCGAGGCGCGCGGCCTGTCCGGGCAAAGCGAGCGCGCCATGCCCATGACCGCCTGCGCGACGATGGCGACCGCGACGAGCTTGAGCCCGTGCAGCAATCCGACGCCCCACGTCGAATCGGCGAGACCGCCCGCGCCATAGGCGAACAGCAGCATGAGAACGGCGGACGGCAGAGTGAAGCCGGCCCAGGCGGCGAGGCCGCCGAGCCGCCCGCCGCGCATCAGCCCGATCGCGAAGCCGGTCTGGCTCGACGCCGGGCCGGGCAGGAATTGCGCCAGCGCGACGAGATCGACATAGGCGCGCTCGCTCAGCCAGCGCCGGCGCTCGACGAATTCCGCGCGGAAATAGCCGAGATGGGCGATCGGCCCGCCGAACGAGGTCGACCCGAGCTTGAGGAAGGCGAGGAAGATTTCGCTCGCCGAACCGGGCCGAGGTCCGGCCGCCGCGTCGCCCGAGGGTTTCGTATCGGCGCTCACCAAAGCGACGCCGCCGCGTTCGAGGGGCGCCGTTTCACGCCGACCATGATCCGCCTCGCGTTTCGACCGCCGGGTTCCCACCGCGACTGGCGGCCGTCCCGGCGGCGCTGTATGTCGATAGGCGCTCGCCGAAACTCGAAGGCCGCGGCCAACGAGGAGCGGCGCGCGTGACCGGGGAGGTCGAGCCGTGAACGCCGCCGAACGCCAAGCGCATTGGGAAAGCGTATATACGACCAAGAGCGAAAGGGAAGTGAGCTGGTTTCAGGAGACGCCCGCCCCTTCATTGGAGCTGTTGGCGCTGATCGGCGCGACGCGCCGCTCCGCCGTCATCGACGTCGGCGGCGGCGCCTCGCGGCTGGTCGACTGCCTCGTTGCGCAGGGGTATGAAGACATCACGGTCCTCGACCTGTCGCCGGCGGCGCTCGCGGCGGCCAAGGCGCGTCTCGCGGACCAGGTGGATCGGATCCAATGGATCGCCGCCGACGTCACGACATGGGCGCCGTCGCGCGCCTACGACGTCTGGCACGACCGCGCGGCGTTTCACTTCCTCGTCGATTCGGCCGACCAGGCCGCCTACGTCGAGCGCCTGCGCCGCGCCCTGCGGCGCGGCGGCGCCGCCATCATCGGGACGTTTGCGCCCGACGGCCCGCCGATGTGCAGCGGCCTGCCGGTCGCCCGGTGGGACGCCGCGAGCCTCGGCGCGCTTCTCGGGCCCGATTTCGTTCTCGTCGACGCCCGCCTGCACGAGCACGTGACGCCTCGCGGCGCGAAGCAGCGCTTCCAGTTCGCCACGTTTCGCTTGCGCGGGGACAGCGAAGGGCGCGGCTGAACGCGCGCCGCGCGGGCGACGTTTTCATTCCGCCGGAGAGCCGAGGCCGAGCGACAAATTTTCGGCTCGGCTCGGCTCAGCGGCGGTCTTCGGCGTTTCGGCGCCCAACGATTTTCTGAACCACAGCGCATAGATCGAGGGCAGCAGGAACAGCGTGATGAACGTCGCAAAGGACAGCCCGCCCATGATCGTATAGGCCATCGGGCCCCAAAAGGCGCTTTGCGACAGCGGGATCATCGCCAGGATGGCGGCGAGCGCCGTCAGCACGACGGGCCGGGCGCGCCGCATCGTCGAGAACACGATCGCTTCGCGGCGGGAGAGCCCGCGCTCGCGCACGTCCGTCTCGATCTGATCGACGAGGATGACGGTGTTGCGCATGTCCATGCCGGCGAGCGCGATGAGGCCGAGCAGGGCGACGAAGCCGAACGGGCGATGGGCGAGGTTGAGCGCGACCGAGGCGCCGACGATGCCGAGCGGGGCGGTGCAGAAGACGATCGCGAGGCGCGAAAAACTCTGCAATTGCAGCATCAGCAGCGTCAGCATGGCGATGATCATGAGCGGGAACAGCGCGAAGATGGAGCTGTCGCCCTTTTGCGACTCCTCGATCGCGCCGCCCATCTCGATGCGGTACGCCGGCGGCAGGCTCTCGCGCACCGAGGCGAGCTTTTCCCACAGCGCGCGCGAGACGTCGGGCGGCTGCGCGCCGTTGGCGACGTCCGCAAGCGCGGTGACGACGAGCTCGCGATCCTTGCGCCACAGGATCGGCTCCTCGGTCGTGCGCACGACGTGCGCGACCTGGCCGACGGGAACCGCGACGCCGCCGCGTGCGACGATGGTCAGATCCTCGATCCGGTCGAGCGCGGCGCGCTCGCTGGGGATGGCGCGCGCGACGACGTCGATGCGCTCCTCGCCGGCGCGGATGGTCGTCACCGTCACGCCGCCGACCAGCGTTTGCAGGGTCTGCGCGATGTCCTGCGGCGTCAGCCCGAGCGCGCGGGCGCGCGCCTGATCGACGTCGAGCCGCAGGGACGGCATTCTTTCGCCCCAGTCGAGATGAGCGTCGACGACGCGCGGATCCTCGCGCATGACGTCGCGAACGCGCGCGGCGATTTCGCGCACTTTTTCGACTTCCGGACCGACGACGCGGATCTGCACGGGGAAGCCGACCGGCGGGCCGAAATTGAAACGGTCGACGCGCACCCGCGCCGCGCTCAGGGCGCCGGCGGCGACCGCCGCCTCGAGGCGCGCCTTGACGCGCTCGCGCGCCTCGACGTCGTTTGCGACGACGACGATCTGCGCGAAAGACTCGTTGGGCTGCACCGGCATCAGGCCGAGCCAGAAGCGCGGCGAACTCTTGCCGATGTAGGTGGTGTAGGAGGCGATGTCGGGATCCCCCGCGAGCAGGCGCTCCGCTTCGCCGGCGGTCCTTTCAGTCGCCTGGATCGCGCTTCCCTCGGCCAAACGCATTTCGAAGAACAGTTCGGGGCGCTCGGCCAGCGGAAAGAACTGCTGCTGCACCTTGCTGAACTGGCTGAGGCCGAGGCCGAGCAGCAAGACGGCGGCGACGACGACGACGAGCGGGCGGGCGACGCAGAACTCCAGCGCGCGGCGAAACGCGCGGTAGAAGCGCGTCGAGTAGATCGCGCCCTCGTCGCGCAGATGGCCGCCGCGGACCTGGCTGGGCAGAAGCTTGTAACCGAGAAACGGCGTGAACAGCACCGCGACGAACCAGGAGGCGACGAGCGCGATGCCGACCACCCAGAAGATGCCGCCGGCGTATTCGCCCACCGTCGAGCTGGCGAGGCCGATCGGCATGAAACCGGCCGCGGTGATCAGCGTTCCCGTCAACATGGGAAAGGCGGTCGAGGTCCAGGCGAAGGACGCCGCGCGCTCGCGCTCCCAGCCCTGCTCGAGTTTGACGACGATCGTCTCGACCGCGATGATCGCGTCGTCGACGAGCAGGCCGAGCGCGATGATCAGCGCGCCGAGCGTGACGCGCTGCAGGTCGAGGCCGATGAAGGCCATGACGACGAAGACGATCGCCAGCACCAACGGCACGGAGGTGGCGACGACGATCCCCGAGCGCCAGCCGAGGCTGACGAAGCTCACCCCGAGCACGATCGCCAGCGCCTCGAGAAACGAGCGAGTGAATTCGAACACCGCCGAGTCGACCACCGCGGGCTGATCGGCGACGCGGGAAATGGCGATCCCCTGCGGCAGATCGGCCTCGAACTCGGCGAGCGCCGCGTCGAGGTTCTGGCCGAGCGCGAGAATATTGCCGCCCTTCTGCATCACCACGCCGATCTCGACCGCCGGCCGGCCCTGGGCGCGCACGAGATAGGAGGGCGGGTCCTCGTAGCCGTGCGAAACGCGCGCGATGTCGCCGAGGCGGAAGGTCTGGCCGTTGGCGAAGACCGGCGTTTCCGCCACCGCGTCGACGCCTTGCAGCGCGCCGGTGACGCGCACCGGCACGCGTTGCGCGTCGGTCTGGAATTCGCCGGCCGGGGCCAGCGCATTCTGCTTGGCGAGCGAATCGAACATCGCTTGCAGCGGCACGCCGAGCGTGGCGAGCTTGGCGGTGCTCGATTCGACGAAGATGCGTTCCCCCTGTTCGCCGTAGAGGTCGACTTTCGTCACGTCCGGCACGCCCTGCAGGCGCTTGCGCAACGCTTCGGCGACTTGCTTGAGCTGCGCGTAGGAAGCGCCGTCGCCGACGATCGTGTAGAGCACCGAATCGACGTCGCCGAATTCGTCGTTGACCGCCGGCCCGACCACGCCGACGGGCAGGTCGGGCTCGAGATCGCTCATCTTCTTGCGCAATTCGAGGAACAGCATCGGCACGTCGCGCGGCGGCGTCGCGTCGCGGAACTCGAGCGTGACCGCGCAGAAGCCGGGCTTGCAATAGGTGTCGATCTTGTCGACCCAGGGCAGCTCTTGCAGCTTCTTCTCGATGCGGTCGGCGACCTGGTCCTGCATCTGCTCGCTCGTCGCGCCCGGCCACACCGCGCTGACGATGGCGACCTTGACGGTGAAGGCGGGATCCTCGGCGCGACCGAGCCGCTGATAGGCGAAGGCGCCGCCGAGGCCGATGGCGAGAATCAGGAAGGCGATCAACTGGGGATGGCGGATCGCCCATTGCGACAGATTGATCTTGGCCATCACAGCCCCGCGAGGCTGTCGACGACCCGCACCTTTTCGTTCGCGTCGAGCTTGTGCACGCCCAGGGCGACGATTTCAGCGCCGTCGGCGACGCCGTCGGTGACGAAGGCCGAATCGGCGTCGTATCCCGCGACGGTCACCGGCGTCGCGCTCAAGGCTCCCGTCGCGCGATCGACGGTCCAGACGTTCGGACCCCGGCCGGCGTCGAAGATCGCCCCGGCGGGGACGCGGGCGACCTGCACTCCGTCCGCCGTCGACACGACCGTCAGACTCATTCCCAGCCGCACGCTCTCGGGCGCGTCGAGGAGGCTGAAGCGCGCGGGATAGGTGCGCGTCGCGGCGTCGGCGTTGGGCGAGAGCTCGCGCAGGCGCGCGCCGACCGACACGCCCGGCAGCGCCCAGAACTCGACGCGCGCCGGGTTCGCCCGCACGCGATCGACGAGGTTCTCCGGGATCGCGACCGCCGCTTCGCGTTCGTCGGTGTGCGCGACGCGGACGATCGGCGCGCCGGCGCCGACGACCTGGCCGGGTTCGGCGGAGACCAGGCTGACGACGCCGTCGGCGTCGGCCTTCAGCGTCGTGTAGCCGAGCGCGTTGCGCGCCAGCGTGACCGCGCGTTCGGCCTTCGTCACGGCGTCGCGCGCCTGATTGGCGGCGGCGTGGATCTTGTCGAAGTCGGCGTTCGCCGCCCAGCCCTGGCGCGCCAGCGTCGTGATGCGCCGTTCCTCGGCTTCGGCCTGTTGGAGCGCCGCCTGGGCGGAGCTCTGTTCCGCCTCGGCCTGTTCGAGCTGCAGGCGGAAATCCGTTTCGTCGAGGCGCGCGAGCGGATCGCCTCGTCTGACCTGCGCGCCCGCGTCGACGAGGCGTTGCGCGATCTTGCCCGCGACGCGGAAGGCCAGGTCGCTTTCGATCCGCGCCTTGACGACGCCGGGCAGGACTTGCTCGCGCTCGCCCGGAACGTAGTGAATCTGCGCGACGAGCACCGGACGAGGCGGGGTCTGCCGGCTCACCTGCTTGGGCGCGTCGCAGGCGGCGAGGAAGAGAACGCCGAAGGCGCTCGCGACGACCAGGAGCGGCTTCACGGCGCCGTCTCCCCCGTCGTCGGCGCGGGCGGCGCTTGATCGGGGCTTTGATTGGCGAGCGCGCGCAGGGCGAAGGCGACGATGTCTTCCGGCCGCATCCCCACATCCGGTTCGGGGCATTGGGCGATCAGCGTCGGGTGATACGTCGCTGCGCAAGCGATCAGCGTCTGCATGCCCAACATCGCGGGATCGCCGGGGCCGAATTCGCCGCGCGCCTGACCCTCGGCGATGAGCCGCGCAATGATTTCGGTGCAGCGCTGGTGGAATTCGTCGATCGCCGGCCACTGCTCGTTCATCGCGACGTCGACGATCTCGTGGACGCGCGACTGATTGAGCATCTGATCGCGCATCGCGTGATGCAGCGTCGCGATGGTCGCGCGAATGCGCTCGGCGGCGGACCCGGCGCCTTCGCTCGCCGCGCGCGCCGCGTCGATCAGCGCGCCCAGCTGATTGACGCAGATCGCCTCGGTGAGCGCCTGCTTGGAGGGAAAGAAGCGGTAGATGTTGGCGCTCGACATGCCCAGCTTTTCCGCGATGTCGGCGATGGTCGTGCGCGCGCCGAGCTGGCGAAACAGATCCCAGGCGGCGGCCAGGATTTCGCTGCGGGTTTGCTCGGGCGTGCGGCGGGCGACGACGTTCATGCGGGCGCTGACCTTTGACGACTGACGATATTCATCTTTTATCATTCTTCATTCGGCTGTCAAGGCGGGCGGCGATGCGGCCTTTCGCCCCGACGAAAACAGTCCTAGAGTCGCCGACGAGGAGGCCGGCCTCGAAAGGAAGCGAGCATGAAAGCTTCACTGACGAATTGGGCCGCCGCGGGCCTGATCTTGGCCGCCGGCTCGGCGGTTTTCGGCGCAACCGGCGCCGCGGCGGGGTTGCGTCCGCCCGTTCCCGCGCACCCCGCCGTTTCGGCTTCGCGCCTCGGCGAGCCTCACGCGATCGAGCGCGGCCGACGCCGCGTCGAGCGCAATCGTCGAAACGGGCTCGATGAGTTCGGCGCGCTCGGCCCGGCCGAGGGCGAACCGCCCGCCGAGGAAGAACAGCAGCCGCCGCAAGCGGCCGCGTTCTGTCCGCCGGCCCCCGAGCTCGGCCGCGCCGCTGCCCGCTCCGGGCCGAGGATCATCGAGATCGGCGCGGGCGCGGCGCGGCGCGGTCCCTGGCCCGTCGTCGTCTACGGCGATTTTTCGCCATAAACGAACCGCCGCCGCGCCAAGTCCGGCCGAGGTGGGCGCGTCGACGCGCGGCATTTCGTTGACACGCGCGGCATTTCGCGCGGCATTTGGTTTGACTTCGCGCGCCGCGCCCTCTATAGGACACGCCGCTCAGGCGCGGCTTCCGGCCGCGCTTTTGCTTTTCCGCGCTGCGGCGAGGCGGAGCGAAAACCAGCAGGTCCCCACTGCAAAAAAGCCGGCCGCGCGGGCTCCCGCGCAGAGCCGGGTTGAACACGGAGAAAACGATGTTCGCAGTCATCAAGACCGGCGGCAAGCAATACAAGGTCGCCGCCGACCAGAAGATCACCGTCATGGCGCTCGAAGGCGATGCCGGGGCGCAAGTGACGTTCGCTGAGGTTCTCGCGCTGTTCGATGGCGAGACGAGTGAGATCGGCGCGCCGCACGTCGCCGGCGCCTGCGTCGTGGGCGAAATCGTCGAGCAGACGCGCGGCCCCAAGGTCATCGCGTTCAAGAAGCGCCGCCGCAAGAATTCGCGCCGCAAGCGCGGCCACAAGCAGGACCTGACGATCGTCAGGATCACGCAGATCCTCGCCGGCGGCGCCAAGCCGGCTGAAGCCGCTGGCGAGGGATGAGGGTTTCCTCGGCGAGAGATTTGAATTATACAGGCGGCAGATCAGCGCTGAATTGAGCGCGCCGCGTCGGGTTTGGAGCGGGTGAAATGGCTCATAAGAAGGCAGGCGGCTCGTCGCGCAACGGCCGCGATTCGGACGGGCGCCGTCTCGGCGTCAAGAAATTCGGCGGCGAGCGCGTCGTCAGCGGCATGATCATCGTGCGCCAGCGCGGCACGAAATTCCATCCCGGCCGCAATGTCGGCATGGGGACCGATCACACGTTGTTCGCCACCGCCGAGGGCGCCGTGGCCTTCGAATGCAAATCGAGCGGTCGCCAATACGTCACGGTAGTCGCGCAAAACGCGACCGAATAAACGGCGGGGACGAGACGAGAGCCCCGCCGCGGCGACAGCCCCCGCGGACGGTCTCGAGGATCTCCCGAGAACAGGAAGGCGAAAAGCCCTTCCAAGAAGTCCGGTAAGCCAAGGCGCTTATGAAGGGGATGCGGATCGCCGCATCTCCTTCGTCGTATTGGGCTCGGCTCGCCGAGCCCCTCGCTGGTCCGGAGTGGAAATGTTTCCCGATCTTGCCCGAGACGATGTCTTCCGCCTGGAGACGGCGAGGCTGTGGCTGCGTTGGCCGCGCGCCGCCGACGCGCCGGCGATCCATCGCTATTGCAGCCACTGGGAGGTGGCGCAGTTCACCGCCCGCATTCCCCACCCCTATCCGCCGGGCACCGCCGAGCGGTTCATCTTCGCCACGCGCGAAGCCAACGCCTCGGGCCGCGATCTGACGCTGGTGATGACCCCGATCCGCGACAAGCGCGAAGCGATCGGCGCCATCAGCCTCGAGGCGAGAGGCGAGGATCGCCTGACGCTCACCTTTGCGCTCGCCCCGGAAGCCTGGGGCAAGGGCCTGGCGAGCGAAGCGGTCGACGCGATGGTGGAGGCCGGCTTCGTCCTGACCGACGCCGTCGAGATCGTCGCCACCGTGCGCGTCGAAAACTCGGCCTCGCGCCGCGTGATCGAAAAGGCGGGCTTTCTGTTCGCGGGCTCCGGCCTGCAGGGCGCGCCCGCGCGCGGCGGCATGGTTCCCTGCGATCGCTTCGGCCTGACCCGCGAGGCCTGGACGGCGCGGCGCGCGGCGCTCAGCGCGCAAGCCGCGTCGGCCAACCGGGAAGGCGCGCATGAAGTTCCTTGACCAGGCGCGCGTGTTCGTGCGCTCGGGCGCCGGCGGCGCCGGCTGCGTCTCGTTCCGCCGCGAGAAGTTCATCGAATTCGGCGGCCCGGACGGCGGCGACGGCGGGCGCGGCGGCGACGTCGTCGTCGAATGCGCCGATGGCCTCAACACGCTGATCGACTTTCGCTATCAGCAGCATTTCAAGGCGAAGACCGGCATGCACGGCATGGGCAAGAACCGCGCCGGCGGCCGCGGCGCCGACGTCCTGCTGAAAGTCCCCGTCGGCGCCCAGGTGTTCGACGAGGACGGCGAGACCCTCATCGCCGACCTCAAGACGCCCGGCGAGCGCGTGGTCGTCGCCAAGGGCGGCAACGGCGGCTTCGGCAACGCGCATTTCACCACCTCGACCAACCGAGCGCCGCGCCGCGCCAATCCCGGCCAGCCGGGAGTCGAGCGCACCCTCTACCTCCGCCTCAAGCTGATCGCCGACGCCGGCCTCGTCGGCCTGCCCAACGCCGGCAAGTCGACGCTGCTCGCCGCGGTCTCCGCCGCGCGGCCCAAGATCGCCGACTATCCCTTCACCACGCTGCATCCCGGCCTCGGGGTCGTGCGCGTCGACGAGCGCAATTTCGTGCTCGCCGACATTCCCGGCCTGATCGAGGGCGCTCACGAGGGCCACGGCCTCGGCGACCGCTTCTTAGGCCATGTCGAGCGCTGCGGCGCGCTGGTGCACCTCGTCGACGCGACCGGCGAGCACGCCGGCAAGGCCTACCGCACCATCCGCCGCGAACTCGCGGCCTACAGCGGCGGCGTGCCGGACAAGGCCGAGATCGTCGCGCTCTCCAAGGTCGACGCAGTCGACGAGGCGACGCTGAAGACGCAAAAGGAGCGGCTGAAACGCGCGATGCGCGCCTACGGCCCGCCGCTCGCCGCCGGCGCCAGGCGCGCCGCGCCGCTGGAGCTCTCGGCGGTCACCGGGCGCGGCGTGAAGGACGTCCTGCGCGCGGCGCTCGCCGCGATCGACGCCGGCCGTGCGCAAGAGGCGGCCGCAGCGAAACCCGAGCCGGCCTGGACGGCGTGAGCCTCGCAAGGGCGTAGCCGCGCTCGGCGCCGTTTTTCGGCGCGCCGCCGATCACGCCTTCGCGCGGCTGCCGACCGCCCACTGCACGTCGAACTTGTCGGTGAAGTTGCCGTAATGGTCGCCCCAGAACTGCTTGGCGAAGGGGACCGTGACCCGCCCGCCGGCCGAAAGCGCCGCGAACAGCGCCTTCGCCCTGTCGGCGTCGTCGTCCTCGATGAGAAGGGCGCAACCCTTCATCGGTTCGGAGTCCGGGCCGTCCGACGCGTAGAGGCGAAGTCCCGGACCCTCGAAGACGGAATGCAGGACTTTGTCCCGCCACGCGCCGCCCTCGCGCTCCGCCATCGGCGTTCCCTCGTAGCGCCGCAGTTCCCGAATCGCGCCGAGGCCGCAGGCTTCGTAGAATTTCAACGCGGTTTCGCACGCGCCCTTGAAATAGAGATAGGGAGTGAATTGCATGAGCTTGCTCCGAGGGTCTCTCCGATGCGCGACGGGCGTCAAGCCGCCGCCTGGATCAGGGAGGCGAAACGCAGGAGATCGACATTGCCTCCCGACAAGACGATCCCGACCCGCTTGCCCTTGAGATCGAGCTTTCGGCCGAAGACCGCGGCGGCGCCCAGGCAGCCGGTCGGTTCGACCATGATCTTCATGCGGCTGGCGAAGAACGCCATGGCCTCGACCAACTCGGCGTCGTCGACCGTCAGGATGTCGTCGACGCGGCGTTGCAGCACGGGAAAGGTGAGCGTCCCGAGATGCTGGGTCTGGGCGCCGTCGGCGATGGTGTCGGGGGCGCCGATGTGAACGATGCGGCCCGAGCGGAAACTGCGCTGCCCGTCGTTTCCGGCCGCCGGTTCGACGCCGACGACCGAGCAGTCGGGCAGCATCGCCTTGGCGGCGGTGGCGCAGCCGGACAGCAGGCCGCCGCCGCCGAGCGGCGCGATCAGCAGGTCGAGCGGGCCGGCGTCCTCGATCAGTTCCCGCGCGGCGGTTCCCTGACCCGCCATCACGTGCGGATGGTCGTAGGGCGGAACAAGAGTCAAGCCGCGCTCTTCAGCCAAGCGGCGGCCGATCGCCTCGCGATCTTCGGCGTAGCGGTCGTAGAGAACCACCTCGGCGCCGTAGCCGCGCGTCGCCGCCAGCTTGATCGCCGGGGCGTCGGTCGGCATCACGATGACCGCCTTGACGCCGAGGAGGCGGGCCGACAGGGCGATCGCCTGGGCGTGATTGCCCGAGGAAAACGCGACGACGCCGTTCGCCCGCTGCGCCGGCGTGAATTGGGATATCGCGTTGAAGGCGCCGCGGAACTTGAACGCCCCCGTGCGCTGGAAGTTCTCGCATTTGAAGAACAGGCGCGCCCCGGTCCGCTCGTCGGCCGTCTTGGAAGTCAGGACGGGCGTGCGGTGGGCGACGCCGGCGAGGCGCTTCTGCGCGCGCTCGATGTCGTCGAACGAGATGGCGAGCGGGGTCATTCTTCAACATCCTTTCGCAGAAAGATAAGTGTGGGATTTTGGCGGCCGCAGAGTGAAATCAGGCCGTTAGGCGCCAAATTCGGTAACCGGGGCAACTCCCAAGCGGTCGGCTATTCGGTAAGGGCGAGCCTGATCTGGCTTGGGCGTGCGGCGAGGGTTTGGAGGATGTTGCGGCCGTGTTTTCTCGCGGTCGAAACGACGGATCTGAGGCGCGCGAAGATTTGAGCGCCCTCGAGGGTTCGAAAGGATCCGGAGATTTTCATTTTGACCTTCATCATCCTGAGATCCTGTTCGGCCAGATTGTTGGTGAAGGGCGCGTCGAAATCGGTGAGGAAGCGCAGCGTTTCGACTTTGAACGTCTTCAGCCTTTCGAGCAGATTGTGGCCGGGCCGCTGCTTGGGGCGCCCACACGCCTTTGAATTTCGCTCCAGCTTGAGCAGTTCGCGATGGAAGGCGGGGCCGAGCCGAACCGCGGCCCAATATTGGTCGATGAACGCGTCGAACGACATAAGGCGCCAGGGCGCGGCACTAACCGGTTTTCTCGTGAGATTGTCTATAAGGAACTGGGCGTGTTGCGCCTTCGTAGCGGGCGCGGATTGTCACTGGTGAGCGCCTCATGATGAAGCCGGTCGGAAAGCCGGATGCCGCAAATCCGCCTGTCCGGTTTGATGCGCGGCGAAGGGAAACGGCGCGACGCCGCGAGGCCAAGCAACCGCGCCCTTCCTCGACTCTACTGACGGGGCGAGTCAGGCAGCCGGTTTGATTTCGGCAGCGTCTTCGATTCCGTTAGGAAATCGTACACCGCTGACGACTTTGGGCAACTGATTTTGCCCTTGCAAACGCCGCCAGGTCTTGCAAGCGGCCATCACCAGCTTGAACACAATGAGGCAGGCGGTGTCCGGCAAATAGAGCTTCCTGTCGATCAGCGTCTGGTCCCATCGGCGATTAAGCCGACCGCGCGACTCGCCCGGACCGAAACGCAAAGAAGGGGGTTGAGGAACAGCCCGGGATCGTAACCTTCAAAGCCCTCGAGCACCGCAAAATTGGTCACGAGCCGCCCGCTCCGCGACTTGTTCTGGAATGCGGGGTGGGCCAAAAATTCGCTTGCAACGTATCTAGGTACCTGATAAAAATAGCGAGCGCTCGTTCGATTAAGGATAGCGAGCGGCCGCATTTTTTTGGGGGGAACCGCTTTGTTCGAAGATATCCCTGGAAAAACAACGTTGGTGCCCGGCATTCATCGGCCCGGCGATGCATTTCGCGTCGTCGCCGGCAAAAGACATGGGGCACATCTTCCTCACAGCCACCAATCAGAGCGCCATCAAAAGGTCGGTCAAGGCGTCGGCGGCGCCGCGCAGTCCGCCACGCTCGTCGTCGCGCACCTCGAAAATGCTGCGTTAGCCTTCAACCCAGTCGGCGGCGACATCGAGATCGTCAACAATGCTGGTATAAGCACTGCGGGGGCGCCGATCGACCGGGGCGCAGTCAATTTCAACGCGTTGAGTGGCGCCAATCCCAGTAATTGCTCAGGCCGGTTGCGGCATGGCTACGCGGCGCATGGGATCGGCAGGCCTTCGAGGGTGAGGCGGATTGCGTCGATGGCGCGGATTGATCGTCGACGTGCGGTTTCGACGACGGAC
>JBEKLU010000135.1:0-14141 GCA_050010035.1 Roseiarcus sp. | reverse complement strand
ACGAGTTCGGCGGCGGGCGCAGTGTCGAAGTAGCTCTCGACATCGGCTTCCAACGTCGGCTGATTGCCCTTCAGGGCGAGCAGATAATCGGCCTTGTGGGACACGATTTTATCGGCGATCTCGACCTGACATCCCATAGCGTCGATGGTGACGAGCGCGCCCTCGAGTTGCTTGGCCTCGGCGAGCTGGTCGAGCAGATCGGGAATGGCGGTGATCTCGTTGGTCGTTTCAGGAACCGAGAACTGGGCCAGCGTCAGGCGGGCGTTGGTGGAGTAGGCGCCGAGCGCATGCAAGGCCTTGAGGCCCTTGCGGCGGTCGTCGGTGCGCCGCGCCGTCTTGCCGTCGATGGCGATGAGGTAGTGGCGATCGGGCCACAGCGCGGCGATCCAGCTTTCGAAACAGCGACCGAAGAAGATGGGATCGACACGGTTGGCGAGGGCTCGCAGCCAGCGTTCGCAGGGAACGCCAAAGTGGAACTCCGAAAAACGCCTGAGAAAACCGAGATGGTGCTGACGCCAGGCCGCAATCTCGTCGAAGTCGTCGCAGGAGGAAATCGTGGCGTAGGTCACCAGCAGCAGGACTTCGTCGAGCCGGCACATGATCCGATCCGGCTCGCGGTCGTCCGAAAGCTCGGAAAAATGCTCCAGAAGCAAGGCCAGGCGCGCCTAGGGCGCAGCCTCGCCGTCAAACAGAATGGTGAAGTCGTCCATGGCCGCGCTCCGCGTCAAATCGGCGCCGCCCGGGAATCACGCATCCTCGTCAACTCAAAATCAGCCCCTGCGTCGCGTTAACCTGAGTTCCGTGCCGTGACGCGACCCCTCAGCCGAAACTCGCTTGACGCGGAAATTCACTGAATAGGAGGAATTCGTCGAAAGGGTGAAGCAGATCGCTCCCGTGGGGACGAAGGGCAAGACGATCTCGTTTAGAGTCGAGAACTTGTCGGCCAAAAGCCGGCAAAGTCGTGAAACAGATTGAGACGTCTGGCCTTTCTGACCCCATCACGCGGCGGCCCCGCGCCGACCGCGGAGAGAAGCGTGTGACCCACGTGAACGAGACGACACCCTCCGGAACAGATCGAGCGGGAGCGGCTTGACTGAAGAGACCCCAATCAGAGAAGACTCTTAGCGGAATCCTGTGCAGACGAGCGGGGCCAGCTCTTCCATTTTACTTGCGGGGGGGGGGGGTATTCAACTTGTATGCATACCGTCGACCGCGATGGGGAAAAATTCATGCCCCGACTTGGCGACCGCGAGAGCGAAGAAGGCCTCGTCCGGCGCGCCCAAACAGCGGGAGATCTGTTGTCGCGTTAGCGCGTCGTCGTTCGAGGTCGTCGTTCGAGGTTGAATTCGCCTTGTACGGCAGCTATGCTTAATTGGATATGTCTACAGAGATCGTCAAGAAGTGGGATCTAGCCAAGCTGGAGTTGTTCGCAATGGTCGCGGACTTCGGCAGCTTGACGAAAGTGGCGGCCACGCGCCAGTCGGCCCAACCGGTTATCAGCCGGCAGATCGCGGCGCTGGAGCGTGCGTGCGGCGGGCGCCTGTTCGCCCGCACGGGTCGGGGCATGGTTCTGACGGAGCTGGGCCTGCGAATACTGCCGCGGATCAAGTCCATCCTGGCCGATGCGGAGCGGCTTTCCGAGGATGTCGGCACCACCCCGGGCGCGCCGGAGGGCGACGTGCGCATCGGGTCGCTTCCATCGCTGTACAAGCTGCTGATCAGTCCCCTCTTTCACATCGTGAGGGAGCGGTTCAAGAAAGTACGGCTGCACGTATTCGAGGGGTCGGGCGGCCAGATCGACGAGTGGATCTCCAGCGGATACGTCGATATCGGCCTCCCATACCGTTACAGGAAGCGGCTGCCGCCCAATCTCGAACAGTTGATCGCGGTCGATTCATATCTCGTCGGACCAGCCGGAGATCAGTTGACGGCGTCGCGAACGGTCGAGTTCGCGCAACTCGCGGGCAGGCCGCTGGTGCTACCGGGCGAGCCGAGCATGGTGCGCCTGATGCTGGACCGGCTCGCCAAGCGCAAGGGAATCAGCTTCAACATCGTTCTCGAAGCCGATTCTCTTCAGATCCAGAAGGAAATCGTTCTCAATGGGCTCGGCTACACCATCCTCCCTCGCCACGCGGCCTTGAGCGAAATCGAAGGTGGCCTCCTTCAGGCCTCGCGCATCGTGAACCCGACGTTCGAGCGTACGGTCGTCCTCACCACGACCTCGGTCCATCCCCCGTCGCTGGCATGTCGCGAGGTCTCGGCGCTCATCCGCCGGCTCGCGGTAAATTCGCGTGCAAAAACTCGAATGCCCGAATACCCGTAACAGCACGCTCGACTCGAGCGTGCTGACGCGCGGACGTCGCGGCCGAACTGATCGCCCTCCGACGGTTTTCACGGACTCGCCCACCGCCCGCTGCGGCCTTCCGGGGCGGGCGGCGTTCCGATCCGATTCGGCCGCCTCGGTCTCGCATCGCTTCAAACAATTGACCGCCTGACCGCAACGCGGCTGGAATACGTGATCGTCAAAGCGGAACGTCGTACTCCTCGGCTACCGTCGTGATCAGGGTCGCGCCGTAATCAATCAATTTTGCGCTGCTAGCGCGCCGCTTGTCATTCAGCCATGCTGGCCCGAGCATGGCGGATTTCAGCGCTTTCATGTCGTCGAAATGCAGCTCGACGATCAGGTCGCAATCCAGAATCTCGCTGCGGTCCTGGAGCCCCCACTTGTCGGCCCTTCCGCCCTCGTCGGGAAAATTGCCGATGTAACGGCGCAGCCCTGGGAGGGATTGCTTCACCAATGGAGCGTGCACGTCGATCCAATATCGACGGAACTCCTCGCGGGAGACCCCCGAATGGCGACGGATGATGCTGATGTGCTTTATCATTTCGTTCCTCCTTGGAAGCGCCGCGCACTTTGCGGAAACCCGATTCGGCGCGACTGTTGCGCCGCCCCGTCGCGACCGCGCCCGACTCGCGTCTGCGCAACCTCGATTTTGTACGGTCCGACGATTGCTGCAATTCAAGGCATTATCACTCCGCCGTCGGCGATGATGCACTGGCCCGTGATGAAGGCGGCCGCCTTGGAGGCGAGGAATACGGCGACTCCCCCGAGGTCGCGAGGCTCGCCGAGGCGGCGCAGTGGCGTCGCCGCCTCGCGGTCCCTGCGTCGCTGATCGTCTTGCCAAATCGCACTCGCGAAGTCCGTCCTCACCAGCCCGGGGACAATCGCGTTGACGCGCACGTTCTTCGGCCCCCACTCGGCGGCGAGCTGCTTGGCCAGCATATGCACCGCGGCCTTGGAGATACCGTAGGCCCCGATCATCGTATTCGGCTTCAGGCCGGCGGTCGAACCGACCAGGATTACGCTGCCGCCGCCGCGTTCCGCCATACCGGGGATCGTCAAGTTGGCCAGCCATAGGTTCGATCGCAGGTTCGTACCCATGATCTTGTCGAAGGCCTCGTCGGACAGGCCGACGAGCGGGCCGGCGTACGGGCTCACGGCGGCGTTGCAAACCAGTATGTCGATCCGCTCCCACGCTTTCGTCACCGCGGCGACGAGCGCTTCGACCTCGCCCTTGCGCGAAATATTGCAGGGGTGCGCCATAGCGGTCAGCCCCTTCCCAGACAGCTCGGCGCACACCGTCTTGCAAGCGTCGGCGTCGCGGCTCGAAATCACCACGTTGGCGCCGGCGTGCGCCAATTCCTCGGCAATGGATTTGCCGATGCCGCGGGTGGAACCGGTAACCAAGGCGACCTGCCCGGAAAGATCGAAGAGCGAGGACGGCATGAGAAGGGACCTTTCACATTTTCCCGACAGGCGAGACGAGCCGGAGCCCAGTTCCTCGCTCGAGCATCGAAATCACGACGCGCGAGCGGCGCGCCGAAGCGGCGGGGGCGATCTCGCGCTCGAGTTGACCAGTAAGCGTCATCGCTCGCCCCTCGCCAGATCACAGTCCCATCAACTGTGCGATGATGTTGCGTTGAATCTCGCTCGAGCCGCCGCCGATCGGGCTGATGCGCGTGTCTCGGAAAAAGCGCTGCATATCGTGCTCCATCATGTAGCTCGCCCCGCCCATGATCTGCATGCCGAGATCGGCGCAGCGGAAATCGTTCTCGGTCGCCAGCAACTTGGCCATCGCCGTCTCGATGCGCGGATCGAGGCCGGCGTCGAGCATTTCGGCGACGCGCCACACCAGGAGGCGCGTCGTTTCCGCCATGACGCGCATGTCGGCGAACTTGTGCGCGATCGCCTGGAATTTGGTTATCGGCTGGCCGAATTGCTTGCGGTTCGATGCGTAATCGCGCGCGTAATCGATGATGTGCTGCATGCTGCCGGCGCTCGCGGCGGCAAGGCACAGCCGCTCCAGGTTCAGGCACTTCATCAGGTTCTTCCAGCCGCGGTTTTCCTCGCCGATCAAGTTCTCGGCGGGGACCTCGACGTCCTGAAAAAACACCTCGTTGGTCCGCGTGGTCCGCCGGCCGAGTTGGTCCAGCGGCCGGATAACGACGCCTTTCGCCGTGGCGGGCACAAGCAGCATGCTGATGCCCTTGTGACCCGCGGGCGGGTCGGTCTTGACGGCGGTGACGAGGTAGTGAGCGACGTGGGCGCAGGTGGTGTAGAGCTTTTGCCCGTTCACCACATAGGCGGCGCCGCGCCGTTCGGCGCGCGTGCGGATCGCCGCCGCGTCGGATCCGGCCTCGGGCTCGGTAAGCGCGATGGACATCCGGCAGGAGCCGTCGATCATGCGTGGGATATAGGTGCGCTTGAGATGTTCGCTGCCGTGCAAGGCGATGTGCTGCCCGGCGTAGATGACGGTGGTGAGGTAGGCCGTCGCGATGCCGGCGTAGTGGTAGGACATCGTTTCGACAAACACGGCGAGATCCTTGTGGCTACGCGCGCTGCCGCCGTACTTCTCCTCGAACGGCAGCGCCATCCAGCCCGCCTTGGCGAGAGCGTCGTAAGCATCGAGCGGAAACTGTCCGGCGCGGTCCAATTCGCGCACGCGCTCCAGGGGAATGACGCGCGCCAGCAGCTCCAGCACGGAATCGCGCATCATCGTTTGTTCCTCGGTCATGCCGAAGGTGGTCCACTCGTGTTTCATCATGCCTTCTCCCTGCAACGTATCAGGGTGGTGAAGGCGCCGGATTGCACCACCTCGTTGCGCTGGTTGACGATCTCCATTTTCCGCTTCATCACTCCACGCCCGATTTTCGACGACAACCGCTTCTCGGTGACGGTCCAGCGCAACCTTATGGTGTCGCCGATCTTGATCGGCTTGAGGAACCGCCACTCGTCCATGCCGAGGAAGGCGACGACCGTTCCATCGAGCAGTCCGGTGCGCGAAGAGAGACCGGAAGCGATCGCCAAGCCGAGCAGACCGTGCGCGACGCGCTGGCCGAACTCGGTTTGCTTGGCGAACTCGTCATCGGTATGAATCGGGTTGTAGTCGCCGGATAGCCCGGCGAACATCGCGATGTCCGCTTCGAGCACCGTGCGTGCCGGCGTGGTGACCACCGAGCCGACCTCGAAATCCTCGTACCAGAGCGCCACGTCTCACTCCTTTGCGCGTTTGATCAGCAGCGCATCGACCGCGACCACGCCCTCGGCGCTGCAAATGAGCGGATTGACGTCCATTTCATCGATGTCGTCGCAGAGTTCGGCTGCGAGCTCGGAAAAACGCGCCAATGCCGCCGCCGCCGCCTCGACGTCGATCGGCGGCAGTCCCCGGAACCCGGTCATGAGGGGATAGCACTTCAGCCGCGCGAGCATTCGCCGCGCGGCCGCCACAGAAACAGGCGCCAGCTCGGTGACCACGTCGCGCAGCAATTCGACCATCACCCCGCCCAGGCCGACCATCACCAGCGCGCCGAACTGGGGATCGCGTTTTGCGCCGAACACGATCTCCAGGCTTCCCGTAACCATCGGCTGCACGAGAAAGCCGTTCAGGCGCGCGGCGGGCGCTTTTTCGCGCGCGGCGGCCGACATTTCGCGGCAGGCCGCGCGCACCGCCGCCGCGTCGGCGAGTTTCAGCCGCACCGCGCCGAGTTCGGTCTTGTGCGCGAGGTCGGGAGAATCGAGCTTCAACACCACCGGATATCCGATTCGTTCGGCCGCGACGACGGCCGCGTCGTCGTCGACCGCGGCGAAATCCGGCGCCACGGAAATGCCACACGCCGCGACCACCCGCTTGGCCGCGCGCTCGCTCAGAATGCGTTCGGGCGCGGCCAGCAGCGCCGCTCGCGCGCTTTCGATGTCCGATGAGCGAGCGAGGCGCGCCGAGGTCGCGTCGGCCTGTTCCATGCGCGCATGCCAGGCGTGCCAGCGCGCCACGGCCCGCACGCAGCGGCGCATCGAGCGAAACACCGTAATGCGCGGGTCCTGGGCGAAGAGGGAGGCTCCGGGGCCCTCGAGCCATTCGGCCAGCCAGACGATGCAGATCGGCTTTTGAACGCGTTCGGCGACGGCCGAGACGATGGGCGCCCGCTTCTCGGTGATGTCCTTGTGGGCGGTGATCTGAGGAAGGAGCAGGACCCCGAACGCCGGATCGCCGAGCAGCGCTTCAGCGCAGGTGGCGAAGGATTGCGGATCGTTGAGCACCTGAGCGGTCAGATCGCAGGGGTTCGTCGCCGAGCCGAAGTCGGGAATACTCGCTTCGAGCACTGCGCGCACGGCGGGCTCGGGCTGCGGCATCGGCACGCCGAACGCGTGCGCGTTGTCCGCCGCCATGACGGCGGCGCCCCCGGAGGTCGCTATCACCGCGACGCCTCGGGCTTGCGGCCGCCCCGCTTTGGAGAAGAACTCCGTGGTCTCGGAAACCTCCGCGAGGTCGTTGACGGCAATGAATCCCGCGCGCCGGAATGCTGCGGCGTAGGCCTCGGCGGCGCCCGCCAAAGTCCCGGTGTGGGACTTGGCCGCCGCGGCGGCGCTTTCCGAGATCGCCATCTTGTAGACGACCACGGGTTTCTCGGCCGCGCGCGCCCTGTCGCCGAGTTCGAGAATCCGTCCGGCGTTGCTGACCCCCTCGAGCATGCAGGCGACGGCGCGGCACTCGGGCTCGTCGACGAGGTAATTGGCGAGATCGAGCACGTCGACGTCGCAGGAATTGCCGGCCGAGAGCATATGCGTGTAGCCGAATCCGTGGCGCCCGCCCTGGATGAGCGTGTAGGCGAGCGCGCCCGATTGGCTGACGATGCCGACGCGTCCGGGTGGCCGCGGGAGCTCGTCGTAAGCCTGGAACATGACTCCCGCCTCGAGCAGGTTGTTGACGATCCCGAGGCAGTTGGGCCCGAGGACAGGCAGGCGGAGCTGGCGCGCGCAGACCGTCAGCCGGGCCTGTTCGGCGATCCGGTCGGCCTTGCCGGTTTCCGCGTAGCCCGAGGCGAACACGATCGCGCCGCCGGCGCCCACGTCCGCCGCTTCGCGGACGGCCTGCTCGACGCCTTCGCGCGGCAGGGCGATGACCACGCAATCGGGAGGCTCGGGCAGCGCGGCGAGCGAGGGGAAACAGCGCCTGTCGCCGATTTTCTCGTACTTGGGGTTCACCAGGCGAATCGTCCCGTGGTACTTGACCAGATTCGCGAGCGTGCGGCTGCCGAAGGCCCCCGGCTTGGCCGAAGCGCCGACGAGGGCGATCGTGCGCGGCGCGAGCAGCCGGTGGAGATAGTCGCGCCCGTAGAGCGGCCGGTTCATAGCGGGCGCGCCGCGAACAGCGGTCCGTCGTCGTATTCGAGCATGATGATTTCCACCTCATTGCCGATGGCGAAATCTTTCGCGCCGACCAGGCGCGTGGCGATCCGCACGCCGTCCACGAGATCCACCAGCGCCACGCGGTAGGGGGCCTCGTGCAAGAAAATCTCGGGCGCAGCATGAACGACGGTCGATGAGTAGACTTTGCCGCGGGTCGACAACGGCGCCCACTCGACTTCGCGCCCCCAGCAGTGCGGACAGAACGGCTTGGGCGGGAAGGTGTAGCGCGCGCAACGCTGGCAACGCGTGCTCAGGAAGCCCCCGTCTCGCAACGCTTCCCAGAACCTGCGCGTAAACGCGGAGACGCGTGGCGGATAAGGCCGCTTGCCGGTCATATGTATCTTTGCGAGGCTCATATCGGGGTCTAGCCGTTCGCTTGCAGCACATGCACGAGTGCCGCGTTGTAATTGCCGAGCTCGCACGTCGCGACGCCGAGCTGCGCTTCGCTCACCTGCCGCTCGCCGGCGCGCTGCGTGAGCTGCTCGAACAACTCGACGAACGAGTACAGCGGCGTGATATAGGGCGGATGGCCGCGCGAGGTCAGGCCGCCGGAGGTGCAGATCGGAATGCGTCCCCCGAGCGCGGTCTCGCCCGCCGCCGCGGCTTTCGCGCCGCGGCCGCGGGGAACGAAGCCCAGCGCCTCGGAAACCAGCACTTCCACGATCGTGCAGGGCGCGTAAACCTCGGCGAGGTCGACGTCGGCGGCGGCGATCCCCGCTTCGGCGAATGCGGCGCGCCCGGCGCGCTGCGCGGCGTTCAGCGCGATCATGTCGTTGGGAACCTCGGAGATCTGGTGGGCGCCCTCGTGATGAAAGCCCCGTCCGATCACTTTGACGTAGGGCCGTCTCAATTCTCGCGCCACCCGTTCCGAGGCGAGAACGATGCAGGCGGCGCCGTCCGAGCGTGGCGGCACCTCGTAGAGCCCCAGCGGCTCCACGATCGGCCGCTGCGCCAGGACCTCTTCGAGCGTCACGGGCTTGCGAAATTGCGCCAGCGGGTTGAGCATCGCATGGCGCCGGTTCTTCACCGCCACCGCCGCGAGTTCCGCTCGGGTCGCGCCGAACTCGTGCATGTAGCGCACGGCGTCCATCGCGTACCAGGAAATCGGGGTGAAACCGAACGGCGCTTGAAAACTCACGTCGCCGGTGGCGCGCATCGAGCGGTTCATGTGCGCCGGCGCCGGCGTCGCCGTCTCGAAGTTGACCCCCAGCGCGAGCGCGACTTCGGCCCGGCCGGACGCGATCGCCTGCGCCGCCTGGTCGAAGGCGAGGCCGCCCGTCATCCCGTTTCCGAGCACCTCCATCAGCACGCCGTCGGTGGGCAGACGAAGATAGTTCGCCATGAAAGTGCCGAAGTAGAGCTGCGGCGTGTACGCCCTCGGGGTGCAGAACACCAGAGCGCCGATCGACTCCTTGGGCACGCCTGCGGCGCCGACGGCTTCCAGCACACAACCGGCGAGGACTTCGTGTTCCAGCGAGTGAACGTCGGCCGTCTCCGGGGTCTGCAGCCGACCGCACGGCACCGCCGCCGCCGCGATCATGGCGACGTTCGTCGACGTTTTGTCGGCGCGCGCGCGCCGCCGGCGAGAGCTTTCGCCGGCGGCGGAAGCGGCAGGGTCGCGGCGCGCCGTATCGGACGGAGCAGGCATCACGGCTCCTGTTCGACGAGATGCCTGCGGACGAACGCGGCGTTGCGTTTCGCGGCGCGCTGCTTGAAATCCTCCTTTGCGTACATGCCGATATGAGTCACGCCCTTCGTCAACACGGCGAGTTCCTTGCGGACGGAGGCGATGCGATTGAAGGCGTCGACCTGGAGATCCCACGGCGTGTGCTCGTCCCCTTCGACGATCAGCATCTGGACCGGCGTGTTGTAGATCCGCTTCACGTAAGGATCGACCGTATACTGCATCAGCATCTCGACGGACTCGATGGTGCTGCGGCCCTTGTAGTTCGGCGCAAAGCTGTTCCCGGCCGACGAAAAGAACGCGTAGGAGGTCGTGAACGGCCAGGTGCAGATCTCCTTGTCGGGGTCCGGCACGTTGTGCGGAATGAGTCCTCCGACCTCGCCGCGCGCGCGCTTTTCGCGGTCGTCGGCGACGAGGCGCAGCAGCGCGGTCAAGCGGCCCTTGCCGTAGCCGTGCACCAGCCGCATCGACTCGTATCCGTCGATCACCCCGATGTTGGAGATCGCGCAGCGGACGCGCGGGTCGATCGCCGCCAGGATCAACGCGTGCCCGCCTGAGTACGAAATACCCCACACTCCAAGGCGCTCCTTGTCGACGCCAGGCAAGCCGGCCGCAAAGCTCAGCGCGTTGCGATAGTCTTCGATCTGGGCCCACGGATCGAGTTGCTGACGAGGCTCGCCGTCGCTTTCGCCGAGGAAACGGTAATCGAAGCGCAGCGTCGCGCAGCCGACGGCGGCGAGTTGCTCGGCGTAGGTGGGCATGACAATCTCTTTAACGTAGCACCATCCCCCGGCCATCACCAACAACGGATGGGGTCCTTCGCCCTCCGGCATTCGAACCACTCCGCGCAGCTTCACGCCCTTGCTGAAGAATTCGACTTTCCGCTCCATGTTCGTTCTCCCTTGAGGTTCGTTTTCCAGCGCGCCTTTAGACGTGCGCGTTCGCGATCGGCTCCTCGACGGCTGAAAGGGAACCGGCGCCGAATCGAACGCCGCGTTCGCGCCTCGCACGCCGGCCGGCTTCCGGCGTGAGGGCCGCGAGGGAAGCGGCGGATGCGTTCGCGCTCGGGCCCGTTGAAACGTCGAGGAATCTCATGATCGGGGAAGCCTCAGAACTTGCGTCGCAAGAATGTTGCGTTGAATCTCGTTGGTCCCCGAGTAGATCGTCGTCACCATCGCGTTCATCAGCGGAGCGACGGCGTTCGCCGCAAAGCCGTTTGCGGCCAGTTCGGGGTGATCGCCGCCGTGCTCTTCCGCGGCTTCGACGAGCGCCGAGCAGATGCGGTAATAGGTTTCCGTCGCCCAGATTTTCAGCATCGAAACGCTCGACGGTATCTCTTCGCCGCGCTTGACGATGTCGGCGAAGTGACCGTAAGCGGCGCCCAGGTCGGCTACGTCGAGCTGCAGTTCGGAGAAACGCGCGGCGAAGGCGGCGTCCTCATACAGTCCCCGGGCGATCGCCACCCGATCCAACTGCGCCAGGGCGTACTGGGACGTCCTCGGGCTGCCGACGAAGATCCGTTCGAACCCGAGCAGCGATTTGGCGATCGACCAACCGCGATTGAGCTCGCCGACCAGGTTTTCCTTCGGCGCCCGCACTCCGTCGAAGAAGACCTCGCAGAACTCCGCATCGCCCGACATGTTGGGGATCGGGCGCACCGTCACGCCGGGCGACTTCAAGTCGAGGATCAGCATGCTGATCCCTTCCTGTTTCTTCGCGACGGGGTCGGTGCGCGCCAGGAGGTACATGTGGGTGGCGTCGTGGGCGAGGGTCGTCCAGATCTTCTGTCCGGTGATCACGAAGTGGTCGCCGTCCAGGACCGCTCGCGTCCGCAGGGACGCCAGGTCGGAGCCGGCGTTGGGCTCCGAATATCCCTGGCACCAGATGTGCTCGCCGGAGAGGATCTTCGGCAGATAGTAAGCCCTCTGCGCCTCGGCGCCGAACCGAATCAGAATTGGGCCGATCATCATGAGCCCCTGGTCCGGCATCCGGGCGACCCCGTGCTGCTCCATTTCCTCGATGAATGCGAGAAGTTTGTCCGCAGGCAGCTCCATGCCGCCGTACGCTCTCGGCCACGCCGGCGCCAGCCATCCCTGCCGGGAAAGGGTCATGTACCAGTCGCGAACTTCGCGCCAGCGAAGTCTGCGCGACGGAAACCGCAGGTGCGCGGGGTAGTTGCGCTGCAGGAAGCCTCGTATGATCGCGCGAAACTCCGCCTCCGGCATAGCCTTCCAATCCGCGTCGCGCGGAAAGCTTGTGGGCTCGGCGGACGGCGCTTTGCCTTCCGTTGGACGCGGATGGAGATCGAAGAAGCGCCGGCGATGCGCGGCGGCGCCGCCCAACCAACTGCACAGATACATCGCGCGCTTGGCGTAAAGACCGATGTCGCACTCGTCGGTGATGCCCATGGCCCCGTGGAACTGGATAGCGAGTCGAGTTACGAACGTCGCTGCATGCGCGCAGCGTGCCTTGACTCGGCTCGCCAGCGCGGCAAGGCCGGCGCCGCCCGACTCGTGAGCGTGCAGCGCCTCGTCCAGGCAGGCGCTGGCCAACTGAACCTGAATGAATGCGTCGACCATCCGATGCTGCAACGCCTGATTGCTGCCGATCGGGCGGCCGAATTGCGCACGAACGTTCAAGTATGAGTTCGTCAGATCGAATGCCTGCTTGGCGATTCCGAGCAGCTCCGCTCCTTGGACGAATCGCGCCGTCTCCAGCGCCTGATCCAGCGCTTCCCTGGCGACGGGGCCGGACGCGAGGCGATTCGTCCCCGGAACTTCGACATCCAAGAAGAGGTCGGCCATGTAGGACCCGTCGACCCTGACTAGGTCTTCGACGCGCAGTCCCGGCGTATCGGCGCGCACCCAGTATAGCGCTGGCCCGTCGGGGTCGCTGGCGTACACTAGCCATCCGTCGCTGCCGCTGCCGGGTACAACCCATCGTTTGCAGCCTTGGATTCGGACGGTCGCCCCCGATCGTTTCGCGACCGCGCCGGACGCCGAAGGGTCCATCTGCCCGACTCGCTCTTGCCACGCGAGCCCCGCCATCACCCGGCCGGCGACGAAGTTGGCAATCAACTCGTCCCTCAGGGCAGAGGGTCGTGCGACCTGCAAAGCAACGACGGACTGCACTGCGCCCGCAATATAGGGCTCGGAAATTGGATTCCGTCCGACCTCTTCAGCGATCGCGCAGGCGACACGCAACCCCAGCCCTAAGCCGCCATCGGCTTCCGGCACAAGGATACCTGCCCAACCGGCCTCGCAGATCGATTTCCACTTTTCACGCTCAAACCCCGGGGCCGAGCCTCGAAGCCTACGCAGGCGGTCAAGCGGGGCTTGCGACGTAAGGAAATGGCGCGCGCTATCGTGGAACGCAGCGATCGAATCGGCCGACATGAGAATGTCACTCTCCGCCATAATGCGAGGCCGCCATATCTGCGTTGGATGAAGCGAAACGCAGGACAATCTAAAATGCCGACCGATAGTGGAATAGTCATCAGGCTCATAAAGCAGATATGCTTCGATAGGCATGTCGAGCAAGTTGGCCAAGAACTGGGCTTCTTGCTGAGCCGGACCCTTCCGCCGGGATTGCAGGACCGTGCGGCCTGTCCAGGGTCGCCGTTGCCCGAGGCTCGACGCGATCTCCTATGAGGCCGCAGCAGGCATTTGATCGCCGATCGACCCTCGATGGATTGGGTGGCGCCGTCGCGCCGCGTCACGCCGCTCTCCGGGAAATCGAACCCGCCGTTCCGCCGGCCTTACGTATCTTGCGCCCGGAATTGAGCGCACGGTCGCACTGGTTATGACCTCCCACCCGCCCTTGTCTCTCTCGCGCATAGAAGCGGCGACGCTGTTTGGTCAATTCACCCCGTCATGCCATACCGTCCCTCCGTCGGCGCAATTGAGGCGCGGCGGCTGGGCTCGATCGCAGGGGAATCGCCTCTGCTTAACGGCGAAGTCTGGCGCATGAGAGCTTCGAGGCAATCGGGGTTGAGGTTGGCGAGTTTTCGGCGGACCTCGACGCTGTGGTCCTCTCTTGGATGGCGCACGAGGTTCATTGCGATGTGATTGACGACGGCCATGTTTTGAGGGCGGTCGCCGGTTCGCAATCGGGCCAGATCGTCATGGAAGACGAGATCGATAACCCAGTGCAAGCGGTTCTCGACGCGCCAATGGGCGCGCACCGCGGCGGCGAAGGTCTTGGCGTCGGGCGGCGCCGAGGAGAGATGACAGCGCCGCTCCCGCGCGACCGCGCCATTTCGTTCGACGCGGCTTTCGACCGTGCCGATCGTGGCCAGATGCGGAAAGGGCGGTTCGTCGGCGTAGCGGCGATCCGAGAACAGGCAGTCGACCTCATGGCGGACGGCATGACGGCGCTCTTCGATGCGGCCATGGTCTGCGTCGGTCATAGGGTGCGGGGTCTCCAGCATTCCGGCCGGCCGCTCGTCGAAGAAGGCGACGACATCACGATGGAGAGCGGGCCGGTTGGCTTTCAGCGGCAAAAGGCAGTCGCGGCCACGCCTGACGATCTTTTCCGCTATCTCGGTTTGGGTTCCCATGGCGTCAATGGCGACGAGCGCTCCCGTCAGATCGAGCCGCTTCCGACCCGACAACAGGATTTCGACGAAGTTTTCCATGGCGGAGAGGGTCGCGCAAAGCACGAGAAGCAATATCTCGGGCGGCGGATACACCACCCGCCAGCGCTGGCGCG
>JBEKLU010000134.1:0-14184 GCA_050010035.1 Roseiarcus sp. | reverse complement strand
GCCAGATCGCCTGCTGAATGATCTCAGGCGGAAACCGGTACCCGGTGTAACTGATTTTCTTCATCCCCCTGGCTACCGAGCCGCCAGTGGGACCGCAAGCCAGAGGCGCCGTGACAACGCCATCGCCGTTCTTGGGAGACCGGTTCGATTCCCAAATGGTCAAGCTGGTCAAGCGCCAGATGTATGGGCGGGGAAAACTCGATCTGCTCCAAGCGCGGGTCATCGGCGCCACGTGACCGTCACTAAAAGTGCGTCAGAGCCAATTTTGGACGCCGATACCCCGCCTCAGGGGGTCACTTTTCCACGCCGAAACACACCCATGAGGTGAGAGAGGAGCTGCCGCGTGCCTTGCGACCGCTCAAACTCCACCGCTGACAGACCGCCCCATGAAATCGGCAAACGCTCGGGTGGCGCGCTCGAGCTTCTCGGCCTTGCGCCAGGCGAGGCCCACATCCATGGTCGGTATCGGCGTCAGCAGATTGCGTTGCTCGATTCGCTGGCCCTCCAGCGACCATGGCCGGTAGACCATGTCGGACAGGATGGTCACGCCAAGTCCATCCGCGACCATACTGCGCACCGCCTCGACTGACGATGTCGTGAAAATCACTTTGGGGTCGAGGCCACTCGGCGCCCAGTATCGCGACGACGTCTGATTAGCCTCGTCCACCGAGAGCATTATGTAAGGCACGTTGGCGACATCCGCGAGGTCTATGCTCTCGGCGCGAAGCAGAGGATGCTCCACCGGCAACCAGAGTCGCCTGCGCGAGCGAAAGAGCGTTTCGGATGCGATGAACTCGCGGTCCTGCAGGTTGGAGACCAGCATCACCGCGATATCGAGCGCGCCATCCTTCAATCCGCGCTCTATCGCCGCGCGCGGCAATTCATTCAATTCGACGCGAATGTCAGGATAGTTCCGGGCGAACCGCGTGTAATGCCGCGGCAGAAAGTATCCGGCGACCGTGTAGGTCACGCCGACCCGGATGGCGCCCTTCAACGCCGTCGTTTCCGAAAGCTGCGCGCGACGCGCGGCGCTCACGGCCGCCATCACGTCGCGCGCATGGGTCAGGAATCGCGAACCTTCGACGGTAAGCTCCACACCGGAAGGCAGACGGCGAAACAGCGGCACGCCGAGTTCCGCCTCGAGCTGCTGCAAGGCGGCCGTCACCGTCGACTGCGAAACGCTCAGGCTGGCGGCTGCCTGACTGACTTGGCGCGCCTCCGCTATGGCCAGAAAATAACGGAACTGGCGAAGAGACAAAGTCATTATCGTTCTTTTCGATATCGATTTACAGAATTTCCTATTTTACAATAGCACGACAATTGCGCAACGTTTCCGCATCCAGGGCGAACGGGGAGGGCGCGTGGCTAGCATCAACTGCGATATGGGCGAGTCCTTCGGTCTCTACCGTTTGGGCGACGACCCCGGACTCATGCCGTATATCGACATCGCCAATGTCGCCTGCGGCTTCCACGCCTCCGATTTCAATCACATGCGGGCGACGGTCCGGCTCGCGAAGGCCCATGGCGTCGCGGTGGGCGCGCACCCTTCGCTGCCGGATTTGCAGGGCTTCGGCCGCCGCGAAATGAAGATCGGGCGCGAGGAATTGGCGAATTGCCTAATCTACCAGATCGGTGCGCTAAAAGGTTTTCTCGACGCCGAGGGCATGACGCTCAACCATATCAAACCGCACGGCTCCCTCTACGGAATGGCGGCTCGACTCGAGGACGTGGCGCACGCGATCTGCGACGCCGCGGACATCTTCAAGACGCCGCTGCTCGGCATGCTCGGCACGTTGCATGAGAAAATCTACCCCGAGCGAGGCCACCGCTTCATAGCGGAGTTCTACGCCGATCTCGATTACAACGACGACGGCGGCCTCATCATCACCCGGGAGCACGAAGCCAAGGACCCGGCCGCCGCCGCCTCCAAGTGCCTGCGCGCGATCGCCGAGGGCAAGGTGACGAGCGTCGGCGGTCGCGATGTTCCCGTCGGAGCGCAAACCATCTGCGTCCACTCCGACACGCCCAACGCGGTCCAAATCGTCGCCGCGGTTCGGGCGGCCATTAAGCGCGAGCCCGTCCGCTCGCAAGCCTAGGAGGGAACGATGTCAAAGCAAATTCTCTCGTCTCTGCCGGGAACATTCTATCGCCGCCCCGCGCCGGACAAGCCGCCGTTCAAGATGGATGGCGACGCCGTCGCCGTGGGCGACGTCATCGGCCTGATCGAGGTGATGAAGACTTTCATCGAGGTTCATGCCGACACGAGCGGACGCATCGTGAAGTTCGTCATCGACAACGAAGAGCCTGTCATGGCGGGCCAACCGTTGGTCGAGGTGGCCTAGAATGACGCTATCCCGCCTGCTGGTCGCCAATCGAGGCGAGATCGCCGTGCGCATCCAGCGCGCGGCGCGAGAACTAGGCCTCACGACGATCCAAGCGCACAGCTCCGCCGACGCCGAGTCGTTGGCCGTCAAAATGGCGGATGTGTCCGTCAACATCGGGCCGCCACAGGCGACCAAGTCCTATTTGAATATCGGCGCCATCCTCGACGCGGCGAAGGAGACCGGCGCCGACGCGATCCATCCCGGCTATGGCTTCCTGTCGGAAAACGCGGCCTTCGCCGACGCCGTCGAGGCGGAAGGGCTCGTCTTTGTCGGTCCCACGGGCGCGACGATCCGCACCATGGGCGACAAGGCGGCCGCGCGCGGCGCCGCGCGAAAGGCCGGCGTGCCCGTCGTTCCCGGGTCCGACGGCCGCCTCTCGGATCACTCGCAAGCCATTCGGCTCGCCGACGAAGTCGGCTATCCCCTGATGATCAAGGCCGCCGCGGGCGGCGGTGGGCGCGGCATCCGAATCGCGCAAAACAAGGGGGAACTCGAGGCCGGGCTCGATCAGGCCGCCGCCGAGGCCAAGGCGGCGTTCGGCGACAGCAGCCTCTATCTCGAGAAGTTCATTCCACGCGCCCGCCACGTCGAGGTGCAGATTCTCGGCGACGGCGCTCGCGTCATCCATTGCTACGAGCGCGAATGTTCGCTTCAGCGCCGTCGGCAAAAAGTGTGGGAGGAAGCGCCCGCGACCGTCCTCGCCGCCGCCGTTCGCGAGGCGCTTTGCGCCTCGGCGGTCGCCCTCGCCCGTTCGGTGGCTTACCGCGGCGCGGGTACGCTCGAATTTCTCTATGACGAGACGACGCAACGGTTCTACTTCATCGAGATGAACACCCGCATTCAGGTCGAGCATCCAGTGACCGAAATGATCACTGGCATCGATCTTGTGCGAGAGACGATACGCATCGCGGGCGGCGCGCCGCTATCCTATCGCCAGGAAGACGTGCGGGCTCGCGGTCACGCGATCGAAGTCCGCATCAACGCGGAAGACGCAACGCGGGGCTTCCGCCCCTCGCCCGGCACGGTCACGGCCCTGCAAGCGCCCGGCGGCGTCGCGACGCGCTTCGACACCTTGCTTTACGCGGGATGTCAGGTCTCGCCCTTTTACGACTCGCTCGTCGGCAAGCTGATTGTCTGGGATGACACGCGCGACTCCGCGCTCTCGCGTCTTCGTCGCGCGCTATCCGAATTGCACGTCGATGGGATCGACACGACAAAGTCGCTGCATCAGGAGCTTGCGGAGGCGCCGGATGTGTGCGCGGGCGCCGTTCACACACGCTGGCTCGAACAATGGCTCGCCGAAAGCGCAAGCCGAACGATGTCATGAAGGAGGACGGGATCCGATGGCAAGCCGCTATTCGTATGGGGGCGATGAACATATCTTCGTCGAATGCGACGAAGCGATGTCGCTCGAAGCCTTCTTCAAGAGCCTGTCGATCACCACGGCCGTGCGCGCCGCGCGGATTCGCGGCGTCACCGAAATCTGCCCGGCGAATGCCTCGTTTCAGATCAAATACGATCCGGACGTCGTCAAGCCGGACGATCTGCTGCGCGAGCTCAAGGCGATCGAGGAAGCCGCGGGCTCGGGACACTCCTCGCTGAAGACGCGCATCATCGAAATTCCCGTTCTCTACAACGATCCTTGGACGCACGAGACGCTCATGCGTTTTCGCGATCGCCACCAAGCGCCCGATATGACGGACATCGAGTACACCGCGCGGATCAATCACCTCGACGGCGTCGACGGCTTCGTGAAAGCGCATTCTGGAGCGCCATGGTTCGTCTCGATGGTCGGTTTCGTCGCGGGGCTGCCGTTTCTCTATCAGATGGTCGAGCGCAAACGGCAGATTCAATCGCCGAAATATCTGCGTCCGCGCACCGATACGCCGAAGCTGACCATCGGCCACGGCGGCTGCTTCGGCTGCATCTATTCCGTGCGCGGGGCGGGTGGCTACCAGATGTTCGGCATCACCCCGATGCCGATCTACGATCCCAATCAACAGATCAAGTATCTGCGAGACTTCATGTGCCTGTTCAACCCAGGCGACATCGTCAAATGGAGGCCGATCGAGCGCGCCGAATACGATCAGATCGTCGCCGACGTAGCTGCCGGGAAATTCTCTCCGCGCATGGCGAACGTGACTTTCTCCCTCGACGACTTTCACAAGGACATCGACGGTACCAACGCCAGGCTGACGGGGGCGCTCCATGGCCATTAAAGTCATCAAGCCGGGACTTTCCACCACCGTGCAGGATCTCGGTCGGCCCGGCTATTACCACATCGGCATTCCCATCTCCGGCGGCATGGATCGCTTTGCGTTGCGCGTCGGCAACCTGCTCGTCGGCAACACGGAGGACGCGGCCGTGCTCGAGGCGACCTTTCTCGGGCCCCAGCTGGAGTTCACCTCGGACGCGACGGTCGCCGTGACCGGCGCGGAATTGCCGCCCAGAGTCGATGGCGAGCCGCGCGCGACGTGGACCGCTTTCAGGGTGAAAAAGGGTCAGGCGCTCGCCTTTGATTTTCTGAAGGCGGGGGCGCGCGCCTATATCGCCGTATCCGGCGGCATGGACGTGCCCGTGGTTCTGGGGTCGCGGTCAACCTACGCGCTCGGCGGGCTCGGCGGGTTGGGGGGGCGCAAATTGGCGGCGGGCGACGAACTCGCGCTCGGCGTCGGCCGCGGCGCGCCGGAGGGGCGCGCCGTCGCGCCAAGGCTACGTCGCGCGCCCGGCGCGCCGGCCGAGTTGCGCATGATGCCCGGCCTCTATTGGCATCGCATAACCGAGGCCGCCGGCAGGCATTTCTTCGAGGACCGCTGGAAAGTTGCGCCCGAGGCCGATCGCATAGGCTATCGCTTCCGCGGCGGAAGACCGCTTGAATTCGTTCCGCGTGAACCGCCCTTTGGCGCGGGGTCGGACCCCTCCAACATCGTCGACGCTTGCTATCCTTACGGCTCCGTTCAGGTGCCGGGCGGCACGGAACCCATCGTGTTGCATCGCGATGCGGTTTCGGGCGGCGGCTACTTGATGCTCGGCACGGTCATATCGGCCGACCTCGATCTGATCGGGCAGTTGCAGCCGCACGCCGGTGCGCAATTCGTGCCGGTGACGATGGAGCAAGCCCTGGTCGCGCGTCACGATCGGCAAAAGCTGCTCGAGGAAATCCGCGCGGCGATTTGAGTGGGAGATTCGTTCATGATCACTGTATCTTCTGGCGCGACCCGGCCGCTGCGAGGCGCCCGAGGCCTCGCGCAAGCCGGCATGTCGCTCGTCGGCGTCGCGATCCTAATCGCGTCGGCCAAGGCGCAGGTTCCGTTCTGGCCCGTGCCGATGACGTTGCAGACGCTGGCCGTTCTCCTGCTTGGCGTCGTCCATGGGCCGAGAATGGCGGTCGCAACCGTTGTCGCCTATCTCGCGCTTGGCGCGGCGGGGGCGCCGGTTTTCGCGGCAGGCGGCGGCCTTGCTTATCTCGTTGGTCCAACGGGTGGCTTCTTGTTCGGACTGCCCGTGGCGGCGTTCGTCGTGGGAACCTTGTTCGCAAGGCGTGCAAGCCCCTCCCTTGTGGGCGCCTTCGGGGTCCTCTTTGTTGGCGATGCGATTATTTTCGGCTGCGGACTGGCCTGGCTCGCGCATCTGTTCGGCGCTGGCAAGGCGATCGCGCTCGGTTTGGAGCCGTTCGCGGCCGCCGAGTTGTTGAAGCTGGCGCTGGGCGCGACCCTGATCCGCGCGGCGCCTCGCATGCGGCGAGCTTGATGGTCAGCCTCTCGTGGCGCGCCGCCGCAAGGCTTGTTCCCGATACTCGCGCGGCGGCACGCCATGCCGCGCCTTGAAGATGCGGCTGAATTGAGCCTGATCGCCAAAGCCTCCTTGGTAGGCGATCTCGGCGACAGTCTGTTTTTGGGCGGGATCGGCGAGCGCTTCGCGGCAGGCTTCGAGTCGTTGATCGCGAATCCAACTGCCGAGCGTCTGGTTCGTGTCGCGGAACAACTCATGAAGATAACGCGTCGATATGCGGCAAGCGCGGGCGATCGCTTCCGGGTCGAGATCGGGATCGCCGATGCGGCTGCGGATGAAACTCTCGATGCGCGCCAAGTGCGCCGAGCGCACCGCCGAGTTGCCGGCGGTCAGCGTTCGCTCGTCGTCCTTGAGCGCCAGCACGAGCAGCTCGACGAGTTGCCGGCCGACCGTCGCGCGCAACTCAGGCGACATTTCGTCGATCCGGCGCGGAATGAGTTCGAGCATGTCGCTGAACAGGCCGCCGCTGCCGCCGGACGTGTCGAACTGCATCGAGCAAAATCGGTCGGGCTGGCGAATGCGTCCGCCCAGCGCCGAGGCCGCCACCTTCATGACCCAGAGGTCGGCCGGATGATCGTGGCTGAACACATAGGGCTCGTGGCTGCGCTCGAGGATCAGCCCACCGGGGCGGCAGCGCACGTCTTTGCCGCACTGGGAAAAGAACACCTCCGACTGCACGGGCACGGTGACGAGAAAATGCTCCTCGCGCTCCCCTTTGAAGTGATGAAGCAGGCGTCGGTACTGCAATGGCTGGCAGGCGAGACGCGACAAGGACACCTCGCCGAGCCGCCACAAGTTCAGCTCGCCGGCGAAACGGTCGGCGTCGGCGAATGTTAGATCGAGCGGGAAATAGGCCGAGGCGATCGTCTCGTGCCAATAGCGGCTGCGATCCCTCGGCGCGCAGGCGGCTGTCGAAATTTGCGTCATGGCGCCCAATCCATCGGCGCCCGACGACCGAGAAACTTCGAGCGCTCTGCGCCTATTCTGTCGTCACTACGCGCAAAGTCAAATTTGCTTGCGCCGCCCGCAAAGACGAGAGGTCTGCAAACCGTCTACCGTTCCCGCACTGCCGAGGTCGACAGTCCATAGCAGGTCAACCGGGAGGAGACGCCGCCGAGGCGAAAGCCACGGTGAGCGCCCTCGCACGCGCCTGCAAAGCGAGGTTCTCATGAGAGCGGCCAAACCGTCGAAAATCGATCCGATCACCCTGTCCGTCGTGCGGGGCGTGCTGGAGACGACGCAACGCGAGATGACGTTGTCATTGGAAAAGACCGCGCGCTCGTCGGTCTTCAATCTCGCGCACGACTATTCCACTGCGCTGTTCAACGCCAAGCCCGAGATGATCTTGCAAGGGCAGGACATTCCAATCCATCTCGGCTCGCTCATGCCCGCGATGAAGGCGGTCGCGCGCTTCTTCGGCGACGACATCCACGACGGCGACTTGATTCTGCACAACGATCCCGCGTTCGGCGGCAGCCACGCGATCGACACCTGCATGTACAAGCCCGTGTTCTACAAGGGCAGGCTCGCCTATTGGACGGTGTGCAAGGGCCATCTGACCGACATCGGCGGCCCCGTGCCCGCCAGTTACAATCCGAATGCGAAAGAGATTTACGCGGAGTGCCTGCGCATTCCGCCGGTGAAAATCTGGGATCGCGGTAAGCCGCGCAATGACGTCTTGAACATGATTTTCACCAACATTCGGGCGCGGCGCGATCAAGAGGGCGATTTCAACGCGTTGATCGGCGCCTGTCAGGTCGGCGAGCGCAATCTTATCGCGATGCTCGACAAATATGGCGAGACGACCATCGACGCGTGTATCGCCGAACTGCTCAACATGGCCGACCGCCATATGCGTGCGCTGATCAAGACGGTGCCGGACGGAAGCTACGAAGGCGTCGCCATCCTCGAGGACGCCGGTCATGGCTTCGGCGACTTCGAGATCAAGGCGAAGGTCACGATCAAAGGCGATTCCTGCCACATCGCCATTTCCAGTCCGCCGCAGATTCCCTATTTCATCAACTCATACGAAGGCAACTCGCATTCCGGCGTGTACCTCGGCCTGATGATGTTCGCGGCGCTGCCGCCGCCCTACAATGAAGGCCTCTATCGCTGCGTATCGCTCGATTTCGGGCCGAAAGGAACGATCTGCAACGCGCTCGAGCCGGCCCCGCATATGAACTGCACGACGACGCCGATGGAGACGCTGACCGACGCCGTCCGCCTCGCCTTCGAGAAGGCGATGCCCGCGAAAGTCGCCGCCTCCTGGGGCCATGCCAATGGTCTGAATATCGCCGGCTGGGACAACCGCACCAACGAGGAATACGTGACTATGGTGCTGGCGACGATCATCTCCGGCGGCGGCGCGACGCCGCAGCAAGACGGCTGGCACGCGGTGGGGCCGGAGTGTTGCTTCGGCGCGCTGACCTCGGGCGATGTCGAACTGCTGGAATACTCCTATCCGATCATCATTCACCGTTATTCGCTGATGACCGACTCCGGCGGCGCGGGCAAGTTCCGCGGCGGTTCGGGGACAGCTTGGGAAGTCGAGCCGCTCGACAGGGAGATGCTGTGCATCGGCTTCGGCGAGGGACGACGAATTCCGGCGATGGGCGCCGCGGGCGCGAAATCGAAGCTGATCGGCGACAAGGTCGGCCGCGTCGAACTCAGGCGAGGCGGCAAGCTCGAGGTGATCCGCACAAACATTCTCGAGACGATCAAGCCCGGTGAAACCATCACCAACATGAACCCAGGCGGAGGCGGCTACGGCAATGCGTTCGAGCGGCCGATCGAGATGGTCGTGAACGACGTGCGCAACGGCCTCGTCTCCATCAACGGCGCGAAGGAAGACTACGGCGTCGTGATCAAGAACAAGAAGACGCTGGAAGTCGATATCGCCGCATCCAAGCAACTGCGGACCGCGTGAGGGGGATGCGAGACATGACCACGAATTATCGTCTTGGGATCGATGCCGGTGGCACGTTCACTGACTTCGTGATCGCCGACAAGACGTCGGGGGTGACGAAGCTCTTCAAAGCCCTGTCGACGCCGTCGAACCCGACCAAGGCAATCGAAAACGGCCTGAAGTTGATATCGGAGGATCTCGGCCTCAGCCCTGAAGACATCGTATCGAGTTGCGATCTTTGCATCAACGGCACCACGGTCGGCCTGAACGCCGTGATCACCCATCGCGGCGGAAAAACGGGCCTCATCGCGACAGCGGGACACGAAGACTCGATAGAAATTCGCAACGGCCACAAGGAAGACGGTTTCCGATACGATCCTGAATATCCAGCCGCCGTGATGCTGGCGCCGCGCTACCTGCGCAAGGGCGTGCGGGAGCGTATCCTTTCCGATGGCTCCGTTCGCACGCCGTTGCACGAGGACGACGTTCGCGCCGCGTGCGAGGCCTTCAAGGAAGAGGGGGTCGAGACCGTCGCGATCTCTTTCGTATGGTCGGTGCTGAATCCCGCGCATGAGCGGCGAGCGGCGGAAATCGTCCGCGAAATGTTGCCGAACGTCATCGTGACCGTCGGCAGCGAGCTTTATCCCCAGATTCGCGAGTACACGCGCACCTCGACCTCGATAGTCAACGCTTATCTCGCGCCGGTCATGCGCAGCTATGTCGAGGCCGTCGACGGGTATTTCCGGTCCCTGGGCGCGAAGCAGCCGGTTCGCTATTTTCAGTCGAACGGCGGTCTGGCTCTTGGTTCGGTCATGACCGACCGCTCCGTCTACGCGATCAATTCCGGCCCGGCGTCGGCGCCGCGGGCGGGGCTTTATGTCACGGCGCCCTTCAAGAAGAAGAATGTGATCACCGTCGATATGGGCGGGACGTCCTTCGACATCACGCTGACGAAGGACGGGCAGACCAATCTCAGCAAGAACATTGATTTCCTGCGTTACCGCATCGGCGTGCCGATGATTCAGGTCGAAACGCTCGGCGCCGGGGGCGGATCGATCGGCTGGATCGATTCGTTCGGCATTCTCCAGGTCGGACCGCAATCGGCCGGCTCACAACCGGGCCCGGCCTGCTACGATCAAGGAGGGACCGAACCGGCCATTTCGGACGCGAATCTCGTCCTCGGCTATCTAAGCCAGGAAGGCCTGCTCGGCGGACGTCTGCCGCTGAACCTCGAGAAAGCGCGCGTCGCGGTCAAGAAAATCGCCGATCCCCTGCATTTGACAGTCGAACAAGCCGCCTACGGCATGTTCACCATTGTCAACAACAACATGGTGAACGGCATTCGGCGCGTCTCCGTCGAAAGGGGCTTCGATCCGCGCGACTTCGTGCTCGTCGGCGCTGGCGGCGCGACGGCCGCCCATATCATCGCGTTGGCTCGCGAGATGGGCATCGAGACGATTGTCCTCCCTAAGCTCGCCTCCGGTCTTTGCGCCTTCGGCCAGATCATCTCGGACGTGAAGTACAACTACATGGCGACGGCGCCCGCTCGCCTCGACAATACGGAGTCATACGAGCGCCTAAATAATCTCTTCAAATCCATTGAGGCGAAGGGCGTCAAACACCTCGTCGGCGACGGATTCGCGAAGGGCGACATTCAGGTCCGGCGCAGTCTCGAAATGCGTTACGTCGGCCAAGTGCATGAATGCACCGTTGACGTGGAGACATTCGAGATCAACGCCAAGACAATCGATCGGATCAAGGACGCGTTCCATCGCCGGCACGAAGAACTCTATACCTATTCGGAGCGCCACACCACGGTCGAGGTCGTCAATATCGAGGCGACGATCTACGGCCTGATCGAAAAGCCCAAGTTGCCTGCTTTGAAAAAGGGCAAACCGTTGCAGGACACTGTGAAGGAACACCGGAAGGCGATCTTCAGCGCATCGGGCAAGGGCGTGCGCACGCCTGTCTATGACGGCAGCGCGCTCGGGGCCGGCGCCGTCATAGACGGCCCCGCGATTATCGAGGAAATTACGACGACGATTGTTATCGAGCCGGGCTGGGTCGCGAAACTCCACACCAGCGGCTCGTATATAATCACCCGCAAGACGTCTGTGAAACACTAGGAGATTCATGGTGGACCGCCTCGCCGCGGCCGATATCCGATGGGCAAGATCGAGCAAGGTAAGTCGAAGGTGGTCGACAAGTCGACAGTTGGAGGACTTGGGAGCCCATTCCGGCGGCGGTCTCGCCGGGCAATCGATCTTCGCGCCGACAGCGGGGCGGCCGTCGCCGCCTCCCATTTCAGTTGGTGGCCCAAACCGTGAAGGGCCACGCAAGTCCGGCGATGTCATCGCCGATACGAGGCGCGTAGGGCAACGGGGACTTCGGCGTCGCGCGGGCTTGGCAGGCGAGTGATACGAAACCGTCGATCGAAGGAGGGCGCCATGACGACCAATTCCGAACTCCAGAAGCGACAGGCCGCCTCGGTGGCCGGTGGCGTCGCCACGAGGGGCGTTTACGCGGCGCGAGCCGAGAATGCGCTCATTTTCGATGTCGAGGGCCGACGGTTCATCGACTTCGCCGCTGGCATCGCCGTAACCAACACAGGGCACCGGCATCCGAAGGTGATGGCGGCGGTCTTGAAACAGGCGGACGCCTTCACCCACACTTGTTTCCATGTCGCGCCCTATGAGAGCTACATCGCGCTTGCGGAGCGACTGAACGGGCTTGTGGACACGGGCGAAGAGAATCGCGCGATGTTCGCCACGACAGGCGCCGAAGCCGTCGAAAACGCGATCAAGATCGCGCGCGCCTTCACCGGTCGGCCAGGCGTCGTCGCCTTTTCCGGCGCGTTTCATGGACGGACGCTCATGGGAATGGCGTTGACTGGCAAAGTGTCGCCCTACAAGAAGAATTTTGGTCCTTTTCCCGCCGATGTTTTCCACGCGCCGTTTCCCAACGCGTTTCACGGCGTCAGCGAAGCCGAGGCGATCGCCGGCCTCGAGCGCCTTTTCGCGGCCGACGTCGACGCGGCTCGCGTCGCGGCGTTCATCATCGAACCGGTGCAGGGCGAGGGAGGCTTCAATATCGCTCCTTCCGCGTTCCTGAGACGGTTGCGGGCGATCGCCGACGAGCACGGCATCGTGCTGATCGCCGACGAAGTGCAAGGCGGCATCGCCCGCACAGGCAAGATCTTGTCCATTGAACACTCCGGCGTTAAGCCGGACATCGTGACACTCGCCAAAGGCCTAGCCGGAGGATTTCCGCTTTCTGCTGTAGTCGGTAAGGCGCGCATCATGGGCGCCGCGCATCCCGGCGGCCTCGGGGGCACTTATGCTGGCAGTCCAATAGGGCTCGCCGCCGCTCATGCCGTGCTTGACATCGTCGAAGAGGAGGACCTGTGCGCCAGGGCCACGAAAATCGGCGCCCGCATGATGGATTTTCTCTCGTCGCTCGCCTCTCGTCAGGGGATGGAGCGCATTGGCGATGTGCGAGGCCTCGGCGCCATGGTGGCGATGGAGTTCGTGGAGGATCGAGCCTCGCGCGCGCCGGCGGCCGGATTGACGAGCCGCGTTGTCGCAGAAGCGGAAAAGGGCGGCCTCATCCTCCTTTCGTGCGGCACACGCGCCAACGTCGTTCGTTTGCTGCCGCCGCTGACGATCGAGGCCTCGGTTCTTGAGGAGGGGCTGGTAATTCTCGAGGCGGCGATCGAGGCCGCCTTATCCAATTACGCGACTAACGCGGCGTGAGGGCCAAGCGATGAGCAACGCTCATGGGCCCAATCTCGGCCCTTTCCAACCCCCTGGAACTCGAATCGCGTTAACCTGGACTCGTTGCCTTGATATCACAAATATCGAATTGCATGAGAAAGCGAATCTTGCAATGGTTGGAAGCGCATACCGTGAGAATTCCGGCGCCGGGCGGTACGTCACTCGGTTCATGAAAAAATGGCGGGAGATGTGAAATGAAATATGCAGCTCTTATGACGGGAATAGTGGTGGCGGCTTCGGCCCTAGTTTCGGGCGGAAGCGCACGGGCGGACGCGAACTGGTGGCCGGTGAAGGTCTACGATTTTGATTCCGGATCGCAGAAGGTTTCGGAATATTCGCCGCTCGCGAAGGCCGCCAAGCCTTGGAACGTCTGCGTTCTCTTCCCCCACATGAAGGACACTTTCTGGGTGGCGGTCGACTACGGCGTCGTCGAGGAGGCGAAGCGAATGGGCGTCAACATGACGCTATACGAGGCGGGTGGTTACGAGAACCTGCCGAAGCAACTGTCGCAATTCGACGACTGCATGGCCGGCAATTTCGATGCGATCATCGTCGGCCCGATTTCCGAAGCCGGCCTGGACAAGAAGTTCGCCGAAGGCGTGAAGGCTGGCAAGGTCATCATCAGCACGGTCAACCCGGTGGCCAAGGCCACCGTGACCGCGAAGATGACGGTCGACTTCACCAACATGGGCGTGCAGACCGGCACCTATCTGAGCGGTTATCTCAAGGACAAGACCGCCAACGTTGGCACCTTCCCCGGTCCTTCGGGTTCGGGTTGGGCCGAGGCCTTCCTCAACGGCTTCAAGACGGCGGTGACCGGGAAGAGCAACATCAAGCTGCTCGACGACAAGTTCGGCGACTCGGGCGTCGCGGTGCAGTCTGGCCTGATCCAGAACGCGCTCCAGGCGTATCCCGACATGAATGTCATCTGGGGATGCGCGCCGGCGGCGGAAGCCGCGGTCGGGGCGGTGGCCCAGGCGGGACGCAAGGGCGTGCTGATCATGTCGTCGTACGAGAATCAGGCCATGCTCGACGCGTTGAACAAGGGTGAGATTCTCGGCTTCGCCACCCAATATCCGGTCATGCAGGGCCGCATCGCCATCGATACGGCGGTCCGCGCGCTCGAACACCAGCCCTATGCGAAGAGCTTGCAGGCGATTCCGGATATGATCGCCCAGGACAACCTGAAGACCATCAACATTGGCCTGGTGTTGGCCCCGGCGGACTTCAAGGCGGTCTATTCGGTGAAGGCGCCTTGATCGATTGACGAGCATCTCGCGATGACGGAAATGACCACGGTCAAATCCAGCGTGATAGGCGCGGCGCGGGC
>JBEKLU010000133.1:0-14247 GCA_050010035.1 Roseiarcus sp. | reverse complement strand
GGGTCGATCGCGGTCAAGGCGGCCTGGCGCATCCTAACCGACGCCGAGACGCCAGCAATTCGAAGCCGCTATTACGTCGTCACGGGCGCCGAGGTCGTCGACGTGGCGAAGAGCCTGGCGGCAGGAAAGCCGGTCTGCGCCGCGCGCGACGTCGCGCTGGTGGGCTTGCACATCGCGGTGAAGACGAAATATCGGCCGCAATGGCTGTGGAGCACCTTCGAGCACGTCGACAACGTGCCGCCCGTCGGCGGCGGCGCGGCGCGCGAACCCGACGCGAAGGACGCCGGCGCCCCTTACTCCTTTAACAATCCCGCCCTGGAGCAGAGCGAGATCGCGCCGCCGGCGGATTCGCCTTTGGCGCAACCGGTCGGGCCGGGCAATCCTCCCCGGATCGACCCGGAGCCGATGCAGGTCATCCGCAAGCACCCGATCAACACCGAGACCATGGCGATGAACCGCGCCTATTGGTCGCTGCCGGAAATCCGCGGGACCGTATGGGCTCATTACATGCTGGTCGCGACGCAGTGGCCGACGGTGACGCAGCCGCCGACGCCGGCGAACGACGGCGTCTATTTTCCCGGCCTGCGCATCGATCCGCTGACGCCGGCCGAGCCCTATCAGATCGCCGCGGAGAACGGCGCGCCGGCGGAGAATCTCGTCAACGTCACGATGGAGACCTATGCGCAGGATCTGCCGTCGAGCTGCATGGCCTGCCACCAGGCGGTCTCCAACGCGCTCGGGCGCGGCTTCGTCGCGATTCTGACCGACGCGAATTGACGGCGGTTTGGCTCGCGGGGAAACCTATTGCTTCGCGGGCTCGATGACCTTGACCCCGACGATGGTGTAATGCTCGGCGTCGATGTCGAAGGCGACGTGATCGCCGACGCGCAAGCCCGCGCTGATCTCGCGCGGCTTGACGCGATACATCATTTCCATCGCCGCCATGAAGCCCTTGATCTCTTCGTGGTCGAGCGTCAGCGCGCCGGTGGCCGCGTCGATCGCCTTGACGACGCCGACGCCGTGGAAAATGCCGGTCGCCGCGGTCTCCTGCGCATGCGCGGCGGCGATCCCCACGGCCGAGCGCAGGAACGCGCGATCGCACGGCAATGTCGCGCACGCGGCCGCAAGGCCGAGGACAATCGCGCAAATGGTCGCCGAACGCCCCGGCGCAATCGACATCGTACCCTCCCTGTGGAATATTTGTTATTCTAACACGGATCGCGCCGCCGTCCGCGGCGGCGGAGCGCCGATTCAGCGGCCCGACGCGAGACGCGCCACGGCCTCGATCTCGACCTTCATTTCGCGCCTGAGCAGTCCCGCGATCACGTAGATCGCCGCCGCGGGCCGGATCGCGGCGAAGACTTCGCCCTGAGCTTCGAGAACCGGCACGCAATAATCCGCGCTGGTGACGAAGGTGCGCAGGCTCACGATATTCTCCAGCCCTCCGCCCGCCTCGGCCAGCACGGCGGCGAACGTCTTGTAGACGTTGCGCGCCTGCGCGGCGACGTCGTCGGGGATCGTCATCGTCGCGTAGTCGTAGCCGGTGGTGCCGGAAATGAACACCAAATCCCCGTCGCAGACGGCCCGCGAGTAGCCGCAGGCCGCTTCGAACGGCGAGCCGGAGGAAATGAGGCGGCGAGGGGGCACGATCGAACTCCTTGAAAGAGCCATTGCCGCGGGACGGGCGCGGGACGACCCGCCTTCGCGCGTTACGCGAATTCCATGATCACCGCGTCGACCGCCAGCGAATCCCCTTCCCTGGCGAGGATCTTCTTCACCGTGGCGTCGCGTTCGGCGAGAAGCACGTTCTCCATCTTCATCGCCTCGACCATGCACAAGGCTTCGCCCGCCTTGACGTCCTGGCCCTCGCGCACCGCGATCGATTTGACCAGCCCCGGCATCGGGCACAATAGCGCGCGCGAAGAATCCGCGCCCTTGCGCTCGATCATCAGCGCGGCGAGCGCGGCCTCGCGCTGGGTGTAGACGCGCGCCGCGACCGAGACGCCGCGATGGGCGAGCGCGAAGCCGTTGAGGATCGCGCGCACCTGCACGACGACCGGCTTCTCCTCGATGTCGCCGCGCCAGACCGGCTCGCCCGGCGCCCAGGGCGAATCGACGCGCAGCCGGCGTCCGTCGGCGAACGCCACGTCGACGCCGTCCTCGCGCGGCTCGACTTCGACGTCGATGCGCGTCTTACCCAGAAGGACGGCGCGCTTCAGCTCGAAGTTGAGGCTCCCCGCTTCGCGCAACTGCCCGGAAATCTTGCGCTTGCGCACGTTCTGGACGTGGTCGACGTGCGCGGCGACGGCGGCCATGACGAGTTGCGTCTCGCCGGACGCGACGAGCGGGGAGAACCCATTGGGGAATTCCTCGGCGATGAAGCCGGTCGACAGCTTTCCCGCGCGCCAGCGCGGGTGCTGCATCAGCGCGGAAAGGAAGGGGATGTTGTGGCGGATGCCGTCGATGACGAAAGCGTCGAGCGCGTTGGCCTGCGCCTCAATGGCGCTGATCCGATCGCCGGCGTGGGTCACCAGCTTGGCGATCATCGGATCGTAATGGATCGAGATTTCGCCACCCTCGTAGACGCCGGTGTCGTTGCGCACCGTGACCCCCTCGACGTTTCCCTCGGCCGGTGGGCGGTATTTGACCAGTCGCCCGGTCGAAGGCAGGAAGCCGCGCGTCGGGTCCTCGGCATAGACGCGGCTCTCGATCGCCCAGCCCTCGAGCCTCACGTCGGCCTGGGTCAGGCGCAGCGGCTCGCCATAGGCGCTGCGGATCATCTCTTCGACGAGGTCGACGCCGGTGACGAGCTCTGTGACGGGATGCTCGACCTGAAGCCGCGTGTTCATCTCCAGGAAGTAGAAGCCGCGGTCCTGCCCGGCGACGAATTCGACCGTGCCGGCCGAATCGTAGTTCACCGCCCTGGCGAGCGCGACCGCCTGCTCGCCCATCTCGCGCCGGGTTTCTTCGTCGAGGAGCGGCGAGGGCGCCTCCTCGATCACTTTCTGGTTGCGGCGCTGGATCGAGCATTCGCGCTCGCCGAGATAAATGACATGGCCGTGCTTGTCGCCGAGCACCTGAATTTCGATGTGGCGGGGATTGACGATGAATTTCTCGACGAAGACGCGATCGTCGCCGAACGACGACAGGGCCTCGGACTTGGCGCGCGCGAATCCTTCCGCGACTTCCTGCCGGCTATGCGCGATGCGCATGCCCTTGCCGCCGCCGCCCGCCGAGGCCTTGATCATCACGGGATAGCCGATCTCGTCGGCGATCTCAGCGGCGTGCTGCGGGCTCTCGATCACGCCGAGGAAGCCGGGAACGGTCGAGACCTTGGCGGCGTTGGCGAATTTCTTCGATTCGATCTTGTCGCCCATCGCCTCCATGGCGCGCGGGTTGGGGCCGATGAAGACGACGCCGGCCGCGTCGAGCGCGCGCGGAAAGGCGGCGCGCTCGGACAGGAAGCCGTAGCCCGGATGCACCGCCTCGGCGCCCGTCTCCTTGCAGGCGGCGACGATCTTCTCGATCACGAGATAGGACTGGGCGGCCGCCGGCGGGCCGATAGCGACCGCCTCGTCGGCCATTTCGACGTGCAGCGCGTCCTTGTCGGCCTGGGAATAGACGGCGACCGTCTTGATGCCCATACGGCGCGCGGTCTTGATGATCCGGCAGGCGATCTCGCCGCGGTTGGCGATCAGGATCTTCTTGAACATTGCCCCCTCGGAGGACGGCCCTGGTTGAGGGCCCTTGTCGCTCCGGCGGTTCTATTGGAGCGCGAGCGGCGCGTAAACAGCGCCGTGGCCCACCCGCCTAACAAAAGGGACTATCCCGCGCTCGCGGCCGCCAGCGCCGCCTCGACCCCGGACCAGCCGCGCGCGGCGCGCGCGCGCACCGCTGCCAGGAACCAGGCCGGCGCGCGGTGGGCCTCGCCGAGCACCGCCACCAGCGCCGCCAGCGCATTGACAGAGGCGCATTCGTCGGCGCGCTCGATCAGCCATTCCGCCTGCGCCTCGCTGACGACGCCGGACGGCCGCGCCTGCCAGACGATGTGCTCGACGATCATCTCGACGAAGAATTGCGTCCATTCGGGCGCGTTGGCGAGCCCGGCGCGCTCGACGGCGAAGAGCTCGTCCGCCGCCTCGCGCGAAACCGGGCCGTCGGCGAACACTTCGCGCCGGAGCCAGGCGACGTCCATCGCACTGACTCTGCGGCCGTGGATCATCGCGCTGATGATCGTGCGGCTCCTATCCACGGTGAACGTCATAACGCAACCCTGTCCGACACCCCCGCCGCCTCATCGGGCGGCTTGTTATGTCAGGGAGTTTGGGCGCGAAGGCTTGCCAGGTCGTGAATCCGCCCAAGCGCCTGCCGAAACGGTTAAGGCGCTGCGAAGACGCATGGTTTCAAGAAGATGAAGCGGGCGGGCGCGGGCGGCGCACCATCGCCGGAACAGTCGCCTAAAGCGGGATGTTGTCGTGCTTCTTCCAGGGGTTCTCGAGTTTCTTGTTGCGCAGCATGGCGAGCACGCGCGACAGGCGACGGCGCGTCGCGTGCGGCATGATCACTTCGTCGATGTAGCCGCGCTCGGCGGCGACGAAGGGCGAGAGGAAGCGCGCCTCGTATTCCTTCGTCCGCTCGGCGATCTTGGCGGGATCGTTCATGTCGGCGCGGAAGATGATCTCGACCGCGCCCTTGGCGCCCATCACCGCGATCTGCGCGGTCGGCCAGGCGAGGTTGATGTCGCCGCGCAGGTGTTTCGACGCCATGACGTCGTAGGCGCCGCCGAACGCCTTGCGGGTGATGACGGTGACCTTGGGCACGGTCGCCTCCGCGTAGGCGAACAAGAGCTTGGCGCCGTGCTTGATCAGCCCGCCGTATTCCTGCGCGGTGCCCGGCAGGAAGCCCGGCACGTCGACGAAGGTAAGGATCGGAATGTTGAAGCAGTCGCAGAAGCGCACGAAGCGCGCGCCCTTGCGCGAGGCGTCGGAATCGAGCACGCCGGCGAGCGCGAGCGGCTGGTTGGCGACGACGCCGACCGTCGTCCCCTCGATGCGCGCGAAGCCGGTGACGATGTTCTTGGCGTGCGCCTCCTGGATTTCGAAGAAGTCGCCCTCGTCGGCGACCTTCACGATCAGTTCCTTGATGTCGTAGGGCTTGTTGGGATTCTCCGGGATCAGGGTGTCGAGCGACATGTCGATGCGGTCGGGATCGTCGAAGCTCGGCAGCTTCGGCGGCGGCTCGAGATTGGAGGCGGGCAGGAAGTCGATCAGCCGGCGCATCTGCAACAGCGCCTCGACGTCGTTGTCGTAGGCGCGGTCGGCGATCGAGGAGCGGGTGGTGTGGACCTGCGCGCCGCCGAGCTCCTCGGCGGTGACGCTCTCGTTGGTGACGGTCTTGACCACGTCGGGGCCGGTGACGAACATGTAGCTGGTGTCGCGCACCATGAAGATGAAGTCGGTCATCGCCGGCGAATAAACGTCGCCGCCGGCGCAGGGGCCCATGATCAGCGAAATCTGTGGGATGACGCCCGAGGCGAGCACGTTGCGCTGGAACACCTCGCCGTAGCCCCCGAGCGCCGCCACGCCCTCCTGGATGCGCGCGCCGCCGGCGTCGAACAGGCCGATGATCGGGGCGCGGTTCTTGATCGCCATGTCCTGGATCTTGGTGATCTTGCGCGCGTGCTCCTCGCTCAAGGAGCCGCCGAACACGGTGAAGTCCTTGGCGAACAGGAACACCGTCCGGCCGTTGACCGTGCCCCAGCCCGTCACCACACCGTCGCCGGGGATCTTGGTCTTCTCCATGCCGAAATCGGCGCAGCGGTGCTCGACGAACATGTCGAATTCTTCGAACGAGTCGTGATCGAGCAGCAGCTCGATGCGCTCGCGCGCGGTGAGCTTGCCCTTGGCGTGCTGCGCCGAAATGCGCTGCTCCCCGCCCCCTAAGCGCGCGCGGCCGCGACGACGTTCCAGGCGGGCGAGCATCTGTTTCACGGGGACCGACTCCGTATTGGCTTGACGGGCGCGACGGGACAACGCCACGCACAGAAACCTTCACTGCCGTCATGGCCGGGACAAGCCCGGCCATGACGGCGGTGTGTAATTCCACTGGCGGGCTTAGCACGGCGCAGGCGGGGCGGAAACGGGGGCGGCGTGCGACATTGGGATGAACCGCGCGGAGCGTAGCCGACTCGGCGCGTCCCCTTCATTCCTCCGATGCCCCGACGACCCGCGCCGCCGCCTCGAAATCGCGCCAGCGCGCGGCGCGGCGGTCCTTGGCCTCTTCGTCCTCGCCCCAATTGGCGATCTGGAAATCCTCGCCGACATGGGCGATGCGCCAGGCTTCCTCGGCGCTCAGGCGCCCGCGCGCGACTACCAGCGCGAGAAGCGCGGAGCCGGTGAGGCTCGTCATCACGTGCAGCGCGGCGAGCGCGAACGGGTCTTCGACGGATCGAAGCGCGGCGCGGACCGCTTGCAGCGCGCCCTCGCTCTGGCGGACGTGAACCACGCCCTGCGCGACCAGGAACTTCGCGCCGAGCGCCTCCCCTGCCCAGTCGAGCACGGAATCGAACGCTTCCGTCTCCGCCGCAACGAGCGCTTCGGGCGTCTCGGCGCGGTAGCACAGATGGTCTGCCCCCGCGTAGCCGGCGATCTCCGCGCGGGTCGCCTCCATCGCCGCCGCGACGCCGTCCAGCGCGGAATTGGCGAGGCGGGTCAGCGGCATGGCGGCGGGATCGATCGTCGCGCCCTGCCCCGCCCATTCGGCGGCGACCGCTTCGGCGAGCGCGCGGGTCGGCAGGATCAGCGGCTTCTTGGCGGGCGTGCGCGCGCGCCGCCCGTCGAGCAGCAGCGCGAAGCCCCCGCCTTCAGCCGCGCCGACGCTGGCTTGCTTGAAGAAGCGCTTGATCCCGGCCGGGCGCATGTTCGCCTGCGCCGCGCGCATCGGATCCTTCGGCGCCTCACTCATCGGGCGCGTCCTCGATCGGATCGCGTTGCGACACGTCGAAGCCGAACATCTCAAAACTCTTCTTCATGTGCTCCGGCAACGGCGCCGTGACGTCGATCACGCCGCCGCGCGGATGCGGCAGGATCAGCCGACGCGCGAGCAGATGCAGCTTCGGCTCGACGCCGGGCGGCACGGCGCGCAAGGGGTCGTGGCGCGCGGGATCGTTCTCCGGGCGGCGATTGTACTTGGGGTCGCCGATGATGGGATGGCCGATCGCCTCGCAATGCGCGCGCAGTTGATGGGTGCGCCCGGTGATCGGCCGCATCGACAGCCAAGCGAGGCGTGGCGCGACCTTGTCGACGACGGCGTAGAGCGTCACCGAATGCTGCGCGTCCGGGTCGCCGTGACGCACGACGCGCATGCGCTCGACGTCGGCGCGGTTCTCCTTGGCTCCGCCGCGCTCGTCGCCCATGCCGGCGCCCTTGGCGAGGAACAGCGAAATGCGCCCCTGGGCGGGCTTGGGCACGCCTTCGACCAGGGCCCAGTAGATTTTCTTGGCGCCGCGCGAACGGAAGGTCGCGCCGAGTTCGGCCGCGATCTTGCGCGACTTGGCGACGAGCAGCACGCCGGAAGTGTCGCGGTCGAGCCGATGCACCAGCACCGGCCGCTCGCCCTTTTTGTCGGCGAGCGCGGCGAGCATGCCGTCGATGTGGCGCTTGGTGCCCGAGCCGCCCTGCACCGCCAAGCCATAGGGCTTGTTGAGCACGATCAGGTCGCGGTCCTCGAACAGGATCATCGCGCGCAGCGCTTCGGCGTCGCGCGGGTCGGCGGGGCGCTGCTTCGACGCGGGCGCCTCAGGCAGGCCGAGCGGGGGCACGCGCACGCTCTGACCCGCTTCGAGCCGGGTCGAGATCTCCGCCCGCTTGCCGGAGACGCGCACTTCGCCCTTGCGCACGATCTTGTTGAGATGGGCCTGCGGCAGGTCGGGGAATCGCCGGCGGAACCAGCGGTCGAGCCGCATGCCGGCCTCGTCCTCGCCGATCGGGTAATTGGCGACTTTGCTCGTCGCGCTCACGCCGTCCCCCGCGCCGGCGAAAACTCCGCCGGATCGAAGCGACGCCCGAGCGCGCGGCCGAACCCGGCGCCGGGGAAGCGGAAGCGAAAGTCTTGCATGAAGCGCCTATAGCGCAAGCCCGCCTGGTGCGATAGGCGCCGCCGCTCGCGTGCACAAAAGACCGCCGCCTTGGGCGATGTGATCGAAGTCAAGGACTTGGCCGACGTTCTGCGCTTTCATGTAAAAGTTCAGCCAGGCAGCAGGAGCTTCATCGATGCAAGGCCAATACCACGCCGTCGTCTGGATCGACCATCGCCTGGCCCGCGTTTTCCATTTCAGCGGCGAGGACGCCGACAAGATCGTCGTCCACGCCGACCACCCGGTCCGTGAGTTCAAGCGCTCGGATAAGCGCATCGGTCATCCCCTCGCCGAGGACCAGGCCTTTCTCGAAGTGGTGACCAAGACGCTCGCCGACGCGGAGGCGATTCTGGTCGTCGGCCCGTCGGACGACAAGTACGAACTCGTCAAGCACATCCAGCGCGTCCATCCCAAAATGATGGTCAAGGTCGAGGGCGTCGAATCGGCCGATCACCCCAGCGAGGGCGAACTCGTCGCCCACGCGCGCCGCTTCGCCAAAGCGGCCGACCGCATGCGCCCGACGTCGTAGTCGGCGGCCGATCACGGAGGCGAGCACCCGATGGCCTACGAACTCTACTACTGGCCGGGCATCCAGGGACGCGGCGAATTCGTCCGTCTGGCGCTGGAGGAAGTCGGCGCGCCCTATGTCGACGTCGCGCGCGAGCACGGCGAAGGCCGCGGCGTGGCGGCGATGACGAGGATCATGCGGGGAAAGAACGGCGCGCTGATGCCCTTCGCGCCGCCGTTCCTCAAGGACGGCGACTTCGTCGTCTCGCACGTCGCCAACATCCTCGCCTACCTCGGCCCGAAACTCGGCCTGGCGCCGCGCACCGAGAAGCTCACCTTCTTCGCCAACGGCCTGCAACTCACCATCACCGACTTCGTCGCCGAAATCCACGACACCCATCATCCGATCTCCGGCGGACTCTATTACGAAGACCAGAAGAAGCCGGCCAAGGCGCGCGCGGCCGCCTTCCTCGACGAACGCCTGCCAAAATTCCTCGGCTATTTCGAGCGCGTGCTGGAGGAAAATCCCGCCGGACCGCAGCACAGCGTCGGCGACTGGCTGACCACGGTCGATCTCTCGCTGTTCCAGCTCGGCGAAGGGCTCGCGTACGCCTTTCCCTGCGCGATGGCGAAATTTTCCAGGAAATATCCGGCGCTGGCGGCGCTTTGCGAAACGGTGCGCGAGCGGCCCGCCATCGCCAACTACCTGAATTCGCCGCGTCGCCTGCCCTTCAACGAATCCGGCATATTCCGCCACTACCCGGAGCTCGACCGCGACGCGAAGTAAGCGGCGGCCTCAATAGAGGCCGGGGACGAGCCGCCAGGCGCCCGCGCGATTGGCCAAGCAGGCGCAGCCGAAGCGCTCGCCGAGCAGCGTCCCTCGGCGCGATCAACGTATTGGCGTTGAGACGAAATAGTGCTTTGATTTTCGTCCGCCGGTTGGGCTCGAGCGGGGCTGGGGACATTTCCTTCCCGAGCCGGCGCTCGCGGCGTCGTCGATCGCGATCATAGAGAACCCGCGCATTCGCGAAATCCGGGAGCCGGGTCCGCAGCAAAACCGATAGAAGATTGCAATACCTGTCGATTGGGGGTCGCGATGCCTGGAAAGGCGATCATTAAACAGCAACGCCGCGTCTTCGACGCCTTCTTCAAGGTGGACGAGTTCATCGTCTCGCACGAGCAAATCGACGGCGCCATGAGCGCCGACCAAACGAGGCTCGTGTTCGAGCGCGGCGACGCGGCTGCGGTCCTGCTCTTGAATCTGGATTCCAAGTCTGTCGTGCTGGTCGAGCAATTCAAGCTTCCAGCCCTGGTCGGTCGCCAACGCGACGATCCCTCGACGTCGGACGGATGGATCATGGAAACGGCGGCGGGAATGGTCGAAGCGGGGGAATCGCCAGAAGCGACGGCGATCCGCGAGACGATGGAAGAGACCGGTTACCAAATTCGGCGACCCCGGCTGATCGCCAAATTCTTCTCGAGCCCCGGAGGCTCGTCCGAGCGCACGTTCCTATACTTCGCCGAGGTGCGCGATTCCGACAAAGTGGCGAAGGGCGGCGGCCTCGACGACGAGGACGTCAAGGTCGCGCCGATGGCGCTGGGCGATCTGCTCGCTCGGCTCGCCAATGGCGGCATCGACGACCCGAAGCTTCTCGTCGCCGCTTATTGGTTGCAGGACTACCTGAGAGCCGCGGAAGATCGCAGACGCCTCGTCGACGCGTTGGACGGTCGATCGGCGGCGAGCGCGCAAGTCCCGCCGGCGACGGCGAGCCCGGCGGCGTCCGGCCGCGAACCGCTGGCCCCCTCCACCAAACGCTATGCGATCAAGGACAGGAGGGAGTTGATCGTCGGGTACAAGACCGGCGCCATCGATCGGATAAAGGACGTCAGTCTGTGGGTGAATTCGGAGAACACCGACATGATGATGGACCGATTTCTCGGCAGGAGCGTCTCGGCGAGCATTCGCTTTCTCGGCGCCAACAAGGACGAGAACGACAACGTCTTCGAGGATACGATCGAAGAGGCCCTTAGAAGCGCGGTCGGCTGGCGCGGGCATGTCAAGATCGGCACGGTCTTCGTGACGGATTCCGGCGCGCTCAGGACCACGCACAACGTCAGGCGGATATTTCACGTGGCGACCGTCGAAGGCGTCGGCGCCGGTCAAGGCGTCAAGGCTGACGCGGCCAAACTGGCGCGCTGCGTCGAGAAGCTGTTGAAGCGGGTCGGCGAGGAGAACAATCGTTTTTGGCGGCTATGGCTGAGACTGAGACCCTACGATTCGATCCTGATCCCGTTGCTCGGCGCCGGAGACGGCGGATTGCCGGTCGAGGTCGTAGCCGAAGCGATCATCCCGACCGCGATCGAATACCTGCGCAACAACGAAACGTGGGGCTTGAAGGAAGTCTATTTTCTCGCCTACACGGCCGCCCACCGCGACGCCTGCGATAAGGTGTTGCGTCGCTTCCTCGACCGCCGCGACGGCGGTCTGGCCGAAGTGGGGACTGTCTAGATGATACGTTTCCCCGTCGTCGGCCAGTCTCTCCATGACAGGCTCGCTGCCTACGGCGGTATAATTCGTCAATATCTCGTCGTCACCGGCCACGCTCTTTACGAACTCGGCCAGTTTCTGCGCCGCCGCGTCTGGCTGCCGCTGCACAAGATGATGGAGATATTCCACATCTTGCCATTGACCGGGGCAATTCTCCTGTTTTTCGTCTTCGCGACGGTGGGGCAGCTTCGTGACGCCTATATTTCGTATCTGGAGAATCTGGACACTTCGAATTCCGCATCGATCGTCTCGACCGCCATCGCCCTCGCGGCGGCCGTGGCGAGCGTCGCGGCGCTCAGCGCCGCCCTCCACCAGACCCACTTCTGGCTGAGCGCGCGCCGGATGGACCTCCTTTACGCGAATATCTCCGATCCGGAGGCCGGCTCGATATTGCGCGGCGTTCAGAGGATGGCGGCGGTCGGCCTGGCGCTCGCGCCATGGCTCGGGATTCTCTTCGGCCTGTCCGGCGCGCACGAATACGTCGACAATGCTTGCCAGCAGCTTCAAAAAGCCAATGTCCCCTTGCGGCACATCGTGGACATGCAACACCTGCCGACGACGGGCGCCTATTTGCCCTTGGCGTCCGCTGCGGCGCTGGGTCTGGCGATCGCCGTCTTCCTCGACCGCTTTCGGCGGGATCGCGTGTTGCAGTGGGCGGCGATCATTGCAACGCCCTTCGCGGCGGGCGGCCTGTTCCTGCTGTTGAGCGACGTGCGACTGCAATCACTCACCGCCACGCAGACAACATCGGCCGCGCTGGCGTTCGCCCTGTGCAGCGGGTGGTACTACGCCGGTTATTACGCGCTGCGCAGGATGCGTGCGCCCTACATCTACACGAAGCCCTTCTATCCGGAATGGGGGGTGAACCGGCGCTTGCGGCGGCGCGTCTTTCAATTTGTTTGGGCGGCGGCGCCGTGGTTCGCGGTCGGCTGCGGTTTCGCCGTTGTATCCGACGTCCCCGGCCGGCGCCTGTGCGGCCTGTCCGACGGCGGGCTCGACCAGGCCTTCGCGATTGACGGGCTGGCGAGCCATTGGACGATCCTTCCGGTGGCGATGACCTGGGTGGCCGCAATCGGCCTCCTCGTGGCGGCGCTTCTCGACGCCTTGCGGGGAACGGCGGCGCTGCGACGAACGGTCGTCGTCGGCGTCGCGGCGCTCGCGATCCTCCATGTCGTCGCCTTGCATTTGGGCGGCGACGCCGCGGTCTGGCTGTTTCGATTGGTCGGACCGCTCGCAACCATTTCGCTCGGCCTGTTGTTTCTATTCTCGATATTCGCTGTTCTGGCGATCCTTTCGCAGAAATCCGGCTTTCCGGCGCTGGCGTTGGTGCTGCTGGCGATCACCGTCAGCGCGCTTTTCCCCGTGCCGATCGAGGTGACGGTCTTCGCGCTCATGGCGCTGTGCGGAATTTTCGCCGTCATGGCGCTCGTATCGCGGCTTTATGCTGTTGCAGGAGTCGCGGCGCTTCTCGTATTGCCCGGTGTTCTCGCCGAGGTGTCGGAACCACGACGAGATCCTAGTCTGCCGAATCGGGAACCGCCGGTCGCCTTGCAAGACCAATTTTTCTTGCAAGACCAATTCGATCGATGGCTCGCCTTGCGACGCAAAGAGTCTGCGTGGCCGAGCGCTGCGAAGTATCCCGTTTTCATCATCGCCGTCGAAGGCGGCGGCATTTACGCGGCCTCCGCGGCGTCCCTCTTTCTGGCGAAACTGCAGGACCAGGATCCACGCTTTTCGCGCCACGTGTTCGCGATCAGCGGCGTTTCGGGAGGCGCCATCGGGGCGACGGTCTTCCTGGCGCTCGATCGAACGATGTACGGGTCGACCCCGTCGAGCGCCGATCCATCGCCGAGGACGACCGATCGAAGCGCAGCGGGGTGCCCCTTGACGTCGACGAAGCGGGCCCCGGAACGCGGCCAACCCGCAAGTCCGGCCGGCGCCACGGGCTCGATGGAGTCGGTCGTGTCGAAAATCATGCTGGACGATCATATTTCACCTCTTGTCGGGGCGATCTTTCCCGAGCTCTTCGGACTGTATCCCCCCGGCAGGGTGTGCGCGCTGGAGAGAAGCTTCACCTATTCGGTGCAAAGCCGGGACGGGCCGGCCGCGCTGGAGCTCGACAAGGGCGTCGACGCGTGGGACCCGAGCGACGGAACGCCCGCGCTGGTGCTCAATACGACCTGGGTCGAAACCGGCTCTCGCGTCGCGTTCTCGAGCTTTCCGCTCCACCCCGCCGACGACTCGATGTATTCGTTCTCGGATGTCGGCATGCCGGGGGAAAAAGGCACGCCAGCGATCCGGGCGGCCGTGGCGAGCGCCCGATTCCCGGCCATCCTGCCGCCCTATTCGGTGATGATGGGCGGGGGCGCGTCGGACGGCGGAAAGGACGAGGGGACGCGCTGGGATTTTGTCGATGGCGGTTATTCCGACAACTCCGGCGCCGGCACGGCGCTCGCCCTCTACAACGGGCTCAAGGCTCGCGCCAAAGACGAAAACTACGAAATTTCGATCGTCTTGGTGACCAGCTCCGACCCGCAACCGGACCTGACGGGCAAGAACGTTACGATCCGCGGCACGCCGTTCCAGGACACGCTCGCCCCCGTCGCCGCGATCGAGAAGGTCCGCGAAGGCCTGGGCAACCAGGCCGTCGCGCGCGTATGCGACGAATTCTTCAAGGTGAAAACGGACTGCGGGAGCCACGCGAGCGACGCCACGGCGCTGTTCAGAATTGTCGAAATCGAGAACCACGCCTTCGATTTGCCTCTCGGTTTCAAGCTTTCGCGAACGACCTTCGATTTGGTCGATTGGATGTTGGGCGAGGCGAGCCTTTGTCTAGCCCCCACGCCAAACCAACCGTCCGTCCAGCAGCGCAATAGCTGCGTTCTCAAATACATTGAAGATAAGCTGGACGGAAAATAGCCGAGCCCGCCATCGGCTGCAATTACCCACCCCTTATTTGATGAGGCGGACGCTTGCGGCTCGGAGCGCGTTCAAGCCAGGATTCCGACGATCACGGCGAAGGGGTTCGCGCCTTTGAGCCTTGCGGTGTCGACGGTTG
>JBEKLU010000132.1:0-14450 GCA_050010035.1 Roseiarcus sp. | reverse complement strand
TCAAGACTCGGTCCCCGAGCATTTTTCGCCGCGGCGATCATTCCTGGAGGTCCATCGCGACGCCAACAAGGGCGGGAACTCGAATTTTGGGGCACGCCGTTAACCTGAAATCCGTGCCGTGCGGTAGGATTACGGTAGCAGGTAGGATTACGGTAGCAGCTTACTCAACCCCTTAACGGGCCGGTATCGGCTGGCGAGCGAAGCCCGCGCCGCGCGGCGGGGCGGCGGAAAATCGTCACGCAAGCCCTTAAAAACAAACCATCGCGCCCGAAAATAGCGCCGCCCGTCTACGCCCCCAGCGTCGCGTTTTTCAGCGGCAGCGCCCGCACGCGCTTGCCCGTCGCGGCGAAGATCGCGTTGGCGATTGCGGGGGCGATCGGCGGCGCGCCCGGCTCGCCGATGCCGCCCCATTTGCCGCCGCCCGACAGCGCGAAATGCGTCGCAATGACCGGAGCGTCCGCCATCCGCGCGATGCGGTAATCGTGGAAATTGCTCTCAACGACCCGCCCCTTGGCGATGGTGATCTCGCCGAACAGCGCCGCGGTGAGGCCGTAGAGCACGGCGCTCTCGATCTGCATCTCGACGGTGAGCGGATTGACGACGTGGCCGCAGTCGACGCACGCGGTCACCCGCGTCACCTTCACTTCGCCCTTGTCGCTCACCGCGACTTCGGCGATCTCTCCGACGATCGTGCCGAAGCTCTCGTGGATCGCCAGGCCCTGCCCCGACCCCTTGGGCATCGCCCTGCCCCACTCGCCCTCTTTCGCGAGCTTGTCGAGCACGGCGAGGAAGTCCGGGCGATGGCCGAGCAGCGCGCGGCGGAAGGCGAGCGGGTCCTTGCCCGCTTTGTGCGCGACTTCGTCGATGAAGCTCTCGACCGCGAAGGCGTTCTGCGACGAGCCGACCGAGCGCCAGAACATCACGGGAACGTGGGTGTTCTTCAGCGCGCAGTCGACTTTCAGCGCGCCGACGCGATAGGGGACGTTCTCCAGGCCCTCGACCGCCGAGCGCTCCACCCCGCTCGGAACGGCGCCCCAGCCGAGCGAGCGCGTGATCGAGCCGACGGCGGTGCGGAAGTCGAACGCCGTCGGCATGCCGTCCGGCCCCAGCGCGGCGCGCAGGCGCAACGCCGCCTGCGGGCGATAGCGATCGTGCTGAATGTCCTGTTCGCGCGTCCAGATCAGCTTGACCGGCTTGCCGACCGCCTTGGAGACCTCAACCGCCTGGACGAGCTCGTCGTTGACCGCCCGCCGGCCGAAGCCGCCGCCGAGAAAGGCGTTGTGGACGAAGACGGCGCGGGGGTCGACGCCGCCGACCTCGGCCGCCTTTCTCAGCGCGTCTTCGGGAGACTGCGTGCCGATCCACACGTCGATGCGATCGGGGCGCCAATAGGCGGCGGCGTTGAGCGGCTCCATCGGCGCGTGCGCGAGGTAGGGAACCTCGTAAAGCGCCTCGACGATCTTCGCCGCGCCGGCGAAGGCCTTCGCCGCGTCGCCGCGATCGACCGCATTGGCGAGCGGCCCGTCGAGCGCGGCGCGATATTCGGCGCGGAACTGCTCGCTGTCGGTCGCGGCGGCGGCGCCCTCGTCCCAGACGATCGGCAGCGCGGCGAGCGCTTGCTTTGCGCGCCAGAAGCGGTCGGCGACGACCGCGACGCCGTTCTCGGTCCGAACGACGGCGATGAAGCCGCGCCGGCCCTCGATCGCCGCTTCGTCGGCGCTGACGAGCTTGCCGCCGAACACCGGGCACTGCGCGACCGCGGCGAAGACCATGTCGGGCAGGCGCGCATCGATGCCGAAACGCGCCTCGCCGGTGACCTTGATCGGCGTGTCGAGCCGCGCCTGCCGCGTTCCGATCAGCTTGAACGCCGCCGGCGACTTGATCGTCGGCTCGGCGCTGAGCGCGATTTTCGCCGCATCGGCCGCGAGCTCGCCGTAGGTCGCCGAGCGCCCCGAGGCTTCGTGCAGAACCGCGCCGTCGCGCGCGACGCACGCCGAAGGCGCGACGCCCCAACGCGCCGCGGCGGCGGCGACGAGGCGCGCGCGCGCCGAGGCGCCCGCCTGCTGCAGGGCGACGCGCGAGCCGCGCACCGAGGACGAACCGCCCGTCCCCATCCGGCCGTAAGGGCCGCCGTCGATCAGGTTGCGGTGGGCCGAGGCGTACTCGACCCGCACTTTGGCGAAATCGCACTCCAGCTCTTCGGCGAGGATCATCGCCAGCGAAGTCATCACCCCCTGGCCCATTTCCGACTTGGCGATGCGCAGCAGGATGGAATTGTCGGGGTCGATGACGACGAAGGCGTCGATCTCGCCCGGCGGGGATTTCAGCGCCTCGCCGCTCCACGGCCTGACGTCGACGGGCCCGACGGCGCCCGCGCGCGTCGAAGAAATCGTGATCGCCAACCCGCCGGCGGCCGAGAGGGCCGAGGCGACGAACAGGCGGCGCGTCAGCATCGCGTTCATGTCGGCCTCCTAGAGCTTGGCGAGCGCCGCGGCGCGATGGACGGCGGCGCGGATGCGCGGATAGGTTCCGCAGCGGCAGATATTGGTCATCTCGGCGTCGATGTCGGCGTCGCTCGGCGCCGGATTCTTGGCGATGAGACTCGCCGCCGCCATGATCTGGCCCGACTGGCAATAGCCGCATTGCGGCACGTCGGCCTCGATCCAGGCCTTCTGCACCGGGTGCAAACGCTGCGCGCCGAGGCCCTCGATGGTGAGGATCGCCTTGCCGACCGCCGCGCTCGCCGGCAATTGGCAGGAGCGCACGGCGACGCCGTCGACGTGGATCGTGCAGGCGCCGCACGCGCCGACGCCGCAGCCGAATTTCGTGCCGACGAGGCCGATCTCGTCGCGCAGCACCCAGAGCATCGGCGTTTCCGGCTCGATGTCGAGGGCGTAGGAATATCCGTTGACGGAAAGAGCGAGCATGGCGCGCCTCCTTCACGAGAAGCGTACGACGCTCCGCCCCGACGGACCGTCGAGCGTCCGGATTCCCCCCGACGCGGCGCCGATTTCGCTTTGGCGCCATCGGCGACCAGCGAGCCCGAAGGAAAGGATACGACCGCGGGACGCGCCGGGCAATGCCCGGCCGTTGACAGTTGCGTGAGCGAAGAAGCGGACCGTAAGCTGTCGCCATTCGGGAACGCGGCTGCCGGAGCTCCGCGTCGAGGCGGAGACGGCGAAGCATGCTCATTGCAAGGCGACCCCTCGGCAAGGCCGTGCTGGCGCGCAGCCGCGTCTACGAGTTGGCGCAGAACGGAAAGACCGTCGGGTCGATCGAGCACGGCGCGGCGCGGGACGTCGTCGCCATCGAGGATCGGCGGTTCTTCATCCTCGCCCAGCGCAAGCGGAGCCTGTTCGAAAGCGTCGTCAAAGCGCTCATGCGGCTGTTCAAGGAATCCTACGTCTTCCAGGACGGGTCGGGGACGATCCTCGCCAGCGCGGAAAAGAACGCGGTCAACGACTTCTTCCTCCGCTACGAAGGCGCGAGCTGGGAAGTGCGGCCGCTCAGCGGCTTGTCGCTCGACCGCGGCGTCGAAGTGCGCAAGCAGGGCGAACGCGCCGCGGTCGGCGACGTCCGCTATCGCGGGGTCGCCGTTCAGGAATTCGTCTCGACCTTGCCCGAATCCTGGAGCCTGCCGGTTCGCGCCTTCGTCATGTGGATGGCGATCTACCGCGTCGCCAACGCGCGCGACATCAGCGGCTGAACCGGCGCCGTCAGTAGAGCGAGCCGTCCTTGTGGGCGAACCGCCATCGGCCGTCGGCGAATTCGGCCTTCAGGTCGTCGTCGGGATAGGTTCCCTCGTCGCCCGGCGTGCGGTCGCCCGCCTCGAGATAGACGACGTCCTCGTTCGTTTCGTTGATCAGGCAATGGCCGTTGCCCGTCCCCGCCTTGAAGCCCGCGCACATGCCGGGCGCGAGTTCCATTTTGCCTTCGTCGGTGTGCAGGGTCGGGCGCCCCGCGAGGATGTAGACGAATTCGTCCTGCTTGGAATGGGCGTGGCGTAGCGCCGAAACCCCGCCGGGAACGAGGCGCGTCAGGTTGACGCCGAAGTTGGTCAGCCCGAAGAGATCGCCGAGCGGCCGCTTCTCGCGGCCTCTCATGCGCGAGGCGAAGGGCCCGGGATAGTTCGAGGGTTTTACGCGCGCCGGAGCGTCGGCGGCGACGATGGCGACGGGGCGCTTGGGATCGGACATGGCGGGCCTCCGGACCCATTTATAAGGCGCCCGTGATCGCGCGTCATCGCAACAACGCTCTGGCGGATCGCCGTCGCGGCGCCTAGATAGGGGCGAGAAAAGGGGAGCGCGTTGCTATGAGAGGTTTTCTGATTCGCGCGGCCGTCGTCGCGCTGGGCTTATGGCTCGCTTCGCAGATCGTTCCCGGGATCGAGATTCGCTCCACCGGCAGCCTGATCGCCGCCGCGCTGCTGCTCGGCGTCGTCAACGCGTTCGTGCGGCCCATCCTGGTGATCCTGACCTTGCCGATCACCCTGCTGACGCTCGGCCTGTTCTTATTGGTCATCAACGGCCTGATGGTCGAGCTGGTGTCGCATTTCCTCAGCGGCTTCGTCGTCGACGGCTTCTGGCCGGCGGTCCGCTGCGCCATCGTGGTCAGCGTCACGAGCTGGCTGATGTCCGGCTTCATCGGCGCGCAAGGGCGCATCGAGGTGGTGACGGTGCGTCGGTACGGGCGGTAAGAGTAGAGGGGGCGGATTCGCTCATCTTCCCAAAGCCTGCGGCCGATCACCCGGGCCCCTCACCCTGCCTCTCCCCGTAAACGAGGAGAGGAGCGCGCGGCGGCGTTCTTCCCTCTCCCCGCTCGCGGGGAGAGGCAGGGTGGGCGAGGGGAGTTTCCGCTCTGTCGCCGCCCGCCCCTCACACGTCCAGATTCGCCACGCTCAGCGCATTCTCCTGGATGAACTCTCTTCGCGGCTCGACGATGTCGCCCATCAGCTTGACGAAGATGTCGTCGGCCTCGTCGAATTCGCGGATCTTCACCTGGAGGAGCGAGCGCGCCTCGCGGTCGAGCGTCGTCTCCCAGAGCTGGTCCTTGTTCATTTCGCCCAGGCCCTTGTAACGCTGGAAGGTCACGCCCTTGCGTCCCGCCGCGTTGACCGCCTCGAGCAGTTCCGAGGGGCCGGAGACGGGCGTCTCGTCGCCGCGGCGCAGGAAGACGGCGGGCGCGAGGAAGGCTTCGCGCAAGGGCCTGGCGTGCTCGTCGAGCCGGCGCGCCTCGGCCGAGGCGAGGAGCCCGGCGTCGAGCGTCGCGGCCTGTCTGACGCCGCGTAAGTCCCGCGTCAGCACGTAGCCGCCCGCTTCGCTGCGCCCGCTCCAGCCGCGCTCCGTCTCTTCGGAAATCGCGTTCATGCGCTGGGCGAGCGTGGCGGCGCGGCGCCCGCCCTCGGGATCGTCCGCGACGCTCGAGGGTTTGAGCGCGCCGGCGAGCGCGGCCTGTTCGACCGCGCCCTTGTGGTAGCGCGAATGCAATTGCTGCAACATGCGGCGCATCGCGCGCGCCTCTTCGACGAGCGCGGCGAGATCGGCGCCGGCGCGCACTTCGCCGTTGCCCAGGCGCAACGCCGCGCCTTCGAGCCCGGCGGCGACGAGATACTCCTCCATCGCGCGCTCGTCCTTGAGGTATTGCTCGGACTGGCCGCGCTTGACCTTGAACAGCGGCGGCTGGGCGATGAAGAGGTAGCCGCCCTCGATGATCGGCCGCATCTGCCGGAAGAAGAAGGTCAACAACAGCGTGCGGATGTGCGCGCCGTCGACGTCGGCGTCGGTCATGATGATGATCTTGTGGTAGCGCAGCTTGTCGAGGTTGAAATCGTCGCGCCCGATGCCGGCGCCGAGCGCGGTGATCAGCGTACCGATCTGCTCGCTCCCGAGCATCTTGTCGAAGCGCGCGCGCTCGACGTTGAGGATCTTGCCGCGCAGCGGCAGAACCGCCTGGTATTCGCGATTGCGGCCCTGCTTGGCGGTGCCGCCCGCCGAGTCGCCCTCGACGATGAAGATTTCCGACTTGGCGGGGTCGCGCTCCTGGCAATCGGCGAGCTTGCCCGGCAGGCTGGCGATGTCGAGCGCGCCCTTGCGCCGCGTCAGCTCGCGCGCCTTGCGCGCCGCTTCGCGCGCCTGGGCCGCCTCCACCACCTTGCCGACGACGACGCGCGCCTCCTGCGGATGCTCCTCAAACCATTGCGCGAGCAATTCGTTGACCAGGCCCTCGACCGCCGGGCGCACTTCCGACGAGACGAGCTTGTCCTTGGTCTGCGAGGAGAATTTCGGGTCGGGGCACTTGACCGAAAGCACGCAGGTCAGGCCCTCGCGGCAATCGTCGCCGGTCAGGTCGACCTTTTCCTTCTTCGACAGGCCCGAGCTTTCGGCGTAGCCGGTGACCTGGCGGGTCAGCGCGCTGCGCAGGCCGATCAGATGCGTGCCGCCGTCGCGCTGCGGGATGTTGTTGGTGAAGGGCAGCACGTTCTCGTGATAGCTGTCGTTCCACCACAGCGCGACCTCGACCGCGATGCGGTCGCGCTCGCCATGGATGACGATCGGCTTGTCGATCAGCGGCGTCTTGGCGCGATCGAGATAGCGCACGAAGGCTTCCAGGCCGCCCTCGTAATGCAGCTCCTCGCGCCTGGCCTCGGCGCCGCGCAGATCGGTCAGGACGATGCGCACGCCCGAATTGAGAAAGGCGAGCTCGCGCAAGCGATGCTCGATCGTGGCGTAATCGAACTCGACCATGGTGAAGGTCTGTTGCGACGGCGTGAACGTGACCTCGGTGCCGCGCTTGGGCTTGCCGTCGACGATCGGCGCCGGCCCGACGACGGCGAGTTGGTCGACGGCGTCGCCGTGCGCGAAATGCATGACGTGCTCGAGCCCGTCGCGCCAGATCCGCAGCGTCAGGCTGGTCGACAGCGCGTTGACGACGGAGACGCCGACGCCATGCAGGCCGCCGGACACCTTGTAGGCGTTCTGGTCGAATTTGCCGCCCGCGTGCAACTGGGTCATGATGACCTCGGCCGCCGAGACGCCCTCTTCTTCGTGAATGCCGGTGGGAATGCCGCGTCCGTCGTCGCTGACCGAGCAGGAGCCGTCGGCGTTCAACGTCACCGTGACCCATTTGGCGTAACCGGCCAGCGCTTCGTCGATCGCGTTGTCGACGACTTCGTAGACCATGTGGTGCAGGCCCGAGCCGTCGTCGGTGTCGCCGATATACATGCCGGGCCGCTTGCGCACCGCGTCGAGGCCGCGCAGCACTTTGATCGAGTCGGCGCCATAGGCGTCGCTGCTCGCCTGGTCCTGCGCCGCTTCGTCGATTTCGAGCGTCGCCTTCGGTTCGTCCGTCAATTTGGAAGCCTTCGTTTTCGGCTGGGAAAGGCCACGCGGGCCCTGCCCGGCCGCGGCGATTCGAATGGCCGGCATTATAGCCCGGACCGGGCGCCGATTGCACGTCTTTCCCTCGGCCAGACGAGGCGCCGGCGCGAGCGGCGGCGAGGCGAAACCTCCCGCGGAAAATTCCGCTCGACCCGAGGGGCGCCGGAGCGGAGAATGGCGCACCGGGACGACCTGATTCGACGCCGAATCTCGGCCGGGGCGAGCGGAGGGATTTGGGCGGAGCGTGCGCGACGAAGTGAACGAACCCCTGGGGGGGACCCCGCCCGCGCCCTCCCGCGCGGCGACGCTCGCCAGGCGCTTTGGCGCGCGCTTCGCCTTGGGGCTGGCGGTCGCGGCCGTCAGCGTCGCCGTGTTCGCAGTGGTGAAGTCCGGCGATCGACGCGGCGGCGAGCCGTTCGCCATCGCGCGCATCGAAGAGGCGGCGCCCGCGCCGCCGCCCGCGGCCGCGGCGGCCCCCGCCGCCGCCCTCCCCTCCGTCGCGACGGGCGACCAGATCGAGGCGGCGAGCGGCGTCAAGGTGGTGCGCAGCGGCGGCGGCGGCTCGACCGACGCGCTGATCATCGACGTGCCGCAGGCGCTCGGCGTCCATCTGGCCGCCGCGCCCGACCCGCGCCTCGTCGAGAAATCGCGCACCGGCCTGCTGCCTCGCGTCGGCGCGGACGGCGCGCGGCCCGCCGACGTCTACGCGCGGCCGATCGTCGCCTCGGGCGCCCTGCGGCCCGGCGCGCCGCGCGTCGCCGTCCTCGTCGGCGGCCTCGGCCTCGACGCCGAGGGAACCGCGAGCGCGATCGCCAGACTCCCCGGCGCCGTATCGCTCGGCTTCGCGCCCTACGGCGGCGACCTCGAACGCCAAGCCGCCGAGGCGCGCGAGGCCGGCCACGAAATCTGGCTGCAAGCGCCGATGGAGCCGTTCGGGTACCCCGCGGACGACCCCGGTCCGCACACGCTCATCGAGGCCGCCCCGGACGGCAAGAATCTCGACTCGCTGCGCTGGCTGATGTCGCGCTTTGCCGGCTATGTCGGCGTCGTCAATTATCTCGGCGGAAAATTCACCGCCGACCCTCACGCCCTTTCGCCGGTCCTGGCCGAAATCGCCGCGCGCGGTCTCGACTATCTCGACGACGGCTCGTCGCCGCGCAGCGTGGCGCGCCAGACCGCCGCGAGCCTCCAATTGCCCTCGGCGCAAGCCGACGTCGTCATTGACGCCGACCCGGCGCCCGAGGCGGTCGAGGCCGCGTTGACCCGGCTGGAGGCGCTCGCCAGGAGCCAGGGCGGCGCGGTCGGCGTCGCCACCGCGCGGCCGGCCAGCGTCGAACGCATCGTGCGCTGGAGCGCCGGCCTGGAGGCGCGCGGCGTCGCGCTCGCGCCGGTTTCGGCGATGATGTCGCGCGCCCCCGGCCCCGCCGCGCAGGCGAGCCCTTGAGGCGGGAAAGGCGGCCGGCGAGGCGAGCGCAATCAAACTGTCGCCTTGACGACTTACACCCCGCCGCGGCCCTTTAAGGGCCGGCGAGAGCCCGAGACGCTCAGGAGAAGACGAGAGGCCCGTGACCAAGGATTTGCCCTACCGCCGCAGCGCCGGCGTCACGCTCGTCAACCGCGACGGCGCGGTCTTCATCGGCCGGCGCAAGAAGAGCCGCGAAGGGTTGGTCGTCGGCCACGAATGGCAAATGCCGCAGGGCGGCATCGACGAGGGCGAAGAGCCTTACGACGCGGCGCTGCGCGAACTCTTCGAAGAGACCAACGTCTCCTCGGCGTCGCTGATCGCCGAAGCGCCGCAATGGCTGAGCTACGATCTTCCCGACAACGCGAGGGGTCGCTGGCGCGGCCGCTATCGCGGCCAGACGCAGAAGTGGTTCCTCATGCGCTTCGAGGGCGAGGACTCCGAAATCGACATCGAGCGCCCCGCCGGCGGCGCCCACGCGCCCGAATTCGACGCCTGGCGATGGGAGCGTCTGGAGGCGCTGCCGAGCCTCGTCGTGCCGTTCAAACGACGCGTCTACGAAGATGTCGTCGCGGCGTTCGCCGAGCTCGCGCGCCCGGCTTGAAAACCGGCCGGCGTCACCGCCCCGCTGCGATTTCCTCCAAAGCCTGCGCCGTCGCCTCTTCGATCCGACGCGCGATGCGGTGCTCGGAAACGTCGACCCCGGCGCGCGAAAACTGCGCGCCGAGTTCGGCGGCGAGCGCCCCGACGTCGTCCCGTCCGACTTGCGCCTGGACGAGCGCGACGGCATGGGCCGTAGCCGCTTCGCCTTCGTAGCCGAGCAGCTCCGCGGCCCACAGGCCGAGCGCCTTGTTGCGCCGCGCCAGCGCCCTGAACCGCTTCTCCTCGCTCATGGCGAAGCGCTTCTCGAAGCCTTCTTCGCGTCGGTCGAATTCGTCGCTCATGTCACCCTCCCGACCGCAAGCCTTACGCGCTGGGTAGAACAATCCTACGACATCCCGCATCTCGGCGACAGCGCGGCCTATTTACACAACGGTCACTCGAGACAGGCGCGCGCCAGCTTCTGGAAGGCCCGCGCGCGATGGGAGAGCGCGAGCGAACCGTCGCTCGGCAATCCGTGCTTCTCGATCGCGCTCATCTCGCCGAAGCTGCGCGCATGGCCGTCGGGAACGAAGATCGGATCGTAGCCGAAACCCGCCGTCCCGCGCGGCGGAAAGACCAGCCGGCCGTCGACCCGGCCTTCGAAGACCTCGACGCGATCGTCGGGCCAGGCGAGCGCCAGGACGCTGACGAAATGCGCGCGCCACGGCGGCGGCGCGCCGCGTCGCATCAGCTCGCTCTCGATGCGCGCCATGGCGGCGGAAAAATCCCGCCCTTCGCCGGCCCAGCGCGCCGAATGGATGCCCGGCGCGTCGCCGAGCGCGGCGACGCATAGGCCGGAATCGTCGGCCAGGGCGGGAAGCGAGGCGGCGCGTGCGCCGGCGCGCGCCTTCAGCACGGCGTTGGCGGCGAAACTGTCGCCGGTCTCCTCGGGCTCGGCGAGGCCGAGATCGGCCGCGCCGATCACCTCGACGCCGTGCGGCGCGATGAGCTCGCGCAGCTCGGCGAGCTTGCCCTTGTTGTGGGTCGCCGCGACGAGCCGGCCGGCGAGACGACGATGGACAGCCAAGCGCGTTTCGCTCATGGCGCGACGATCTTGTAGCGCCGGCCCGGGGTCAGCGGCTCCTCGCGCTCGAAGCCGTTGAGCACCAGGAACTGAGCGAGGGAATTGTCCTCGAACGGCATGCGCCCGGCGAGCGTTTCCGCGCCGTCGCCCGCTCGCGCCTCGACGATCTGCAAGTGCAGTTCGCGCGCCTCGGCCGCTTCCTCCGGCTTCAGGCGATGGAAGGAGCGGATGGCGGCCAGAAAGCGCGCGTCCACCGCCGGGGTCAGACTATGGGCGGCGAAGATCAGGCGATAGACGCGATCGCCGAGCCGGACGGCGCCGAGGCGAAAGCTCCATTGCTCGCCCCGCGCGACGGCGGTCGCCATGGGAAGGTCGCCGCCGGAGATCGTTTCGACCGGGCCGGTCTTCACGCCGTCGATCCAGCCCGAGGCGAGCGCGCTTTCCAGCGAGGCGGAATCGCCGAGCGCCATGCTGTCGAGCCGCAGCGCCTGCGCGCCGCCTTCGCCGACGCCGATCAGCGCCGCCGCCTGATTCTCGAGGGCGAAGCCCTCCGGCGCCGCGAAGGCGAAACCCAGTTTGGGGTGCAGGAAGCGCACGCCGCGCACCAGCCCCTGCGTCGAGTCGTCGCCGTAGGCGATGCCGTCGATCGCGTTCAGGTAGGCGTCGCGGTCGGTCTCGCCGACGCCCGGCGCGCCGAACTGACGCGCCTCGGCGATCGCCTGCGCGACGCGCTCGGGCGTCGAAGGATGGGTCGCCAGCATGTCGGGCTTGTCGGCGCCGCCGAGGCCGATCAGCGAGGCGCGTAGCGCGCTCCAACGGCCCAGCGAGGTCAGAAAGCGCGAGGCGGCGTATGGATCGTAACCGGCCTTGGCGATGTCGCCGATGCCGATCTTGTCGGCCTCGAATTCCTGCTGGCGCGAGAAGCGCGCGATCGACAATTTCATCCGCGCCTCGACCTCCTGGCCCTCCTGCGGACGATCGAGAACCTGCGAGGACACGCGGGTGAACAGCGCGGCGGTCTGTTCGAGTTCGGCGCGCTGGGAGGCGTGATGCGCGGTCACGTGCCCGATTTCGTGCGCCATCACCGCGGCGACCTCCGAGCCGTCGTTGGCCAGCGCGAGCAGGCCGCGGGTGACGAAAATGTCGCCTGAGGGAAGCGCGAAGGCGTTGACGACGGGCGAGTCGAGGATCGTCACCCGGTAGGTTTCGGACGGCGTCTGGCTCGTCGGCGCCAGACGCGCCAGAATCTCGTTGAGGTAACGCTCGGTCGCAGGCGCGCTGTATTCGCCGCCGAAGGCGTCGATCAGGCGCTTGCGCTCGGGGCTGGTCTGCGGGCCGCCGGTCGTCTGCGGCGCCGCGGCCGGCGCGAAGCTGCCGACCGATGGCGCCGGCGGCGCGTCGATCGCGGCGCAACCCGAGGCCAGCGTCGCCAGCAAGACGGCCACGGCCCGGCGCACGCGCGCGCCGAGGCCCGACGCGGCGCGCCCTCGTCTCGTTTCGCCCGAAGTCCTGTTCATTCGCCCGGCTCGGCCCCTCGGTTCGCCTCGGCTCGGCCGAGACGCTCGACCATGAGCGGCTCGGTGATTTCCAGTCTCGGGCCGAAGCGGTCGTCGAGCACGCCCCGCACCCGAATTTTTTCGCCCGCCAGGGCGCTCAACGGCACGCCGGCGCTTTGAAACGCGCTTTGCGATTTTCGCGCGACGAGAACGGTGAACCCGTCCCGCCCGCCAAAATCAAGATAGAGGCGCGTTCGCCCGACGCCAACCCTGCGCACGACTCCCTCGACGAGGACGAAGTGCCCGTCCCATTCGGCGAGTCCTTCCACGTCGGCCGCCTCGAGCACGGAATAATCGGGATCGCTCCACAGGCCAAGCCCTGATTGGCGCGCTTTGCGTTCGGCGGCCAATCGTTCGCCGACGCAGCCGCGCGTCTCGAATTCCGGCCTGACGCGGGCAAAACCCTGGGAAAGCAGCAGCGAGGCGACCGACGCCGCGCCGCCGACGGGCTCGGGAAGGCTCAGATCGGCCAGAATCCGCCCCCAGCGGTCCGGCTTGGCGGCGAAGGCGGCGAGCCCGACCTCGCGGCCGGCGAGGCGGCTCGCCAGGAACGCGCGCGCCTCGGCCGCCGTCTCGGGCGCCCCACGCGCCGAAACGGGAACGTCGAGGCCGGCCAGACGAACGAGCCGGCCGTCATCGAGGCGGATCTCCAGACGCTCGACGACCTCGGCCACTTTGGCCGTCCCGGCCGCGACGCCGCAGGCCGCCGAGGCCGGCTGCGCCAGGGCGAGCGCCAAGACCAACGCCGCGCCGGGCCGGCTGCGTCGAATCACGGGATGCACAAGCGATGTTTTCATGCTAGAGGCGCTTTGCCGCCGAAGACGAGACGGTTTTCTAGCGGCTTTGCCTCTCGCGGTCATGAAGAATGCGGCGCGGGGCGACGAAATGGCGCGGAGCGTGGGTTCGACGCTCGGCGCGAACGCTAAAGGGTCCCGGTAGCTCAGCAGGATAGAGCACAGGTTTCCTAAACCGTTTTTCCTGCGTTTTCATAGCATCACATAGTGCCACATTTCCTCCTGCAACACCTTATTTTTCTAGCCTTTGAGCACTCCATGGTGGTACATGGCATTTCGCCCTACCCCACCCCTTGGAAGTGCCAAACTGGTGCCAAAGATCGATCTCTCCGACGCTGGCCTTAGGTCTTTTGAGGCACCCCAAGCGGGGACGGTCGACTATTGGGACACGAAGCTTCCGGGCTTCGGATGCCGCGTCTCCCAAGGCGGGGCCAAGACTTTCATTTTGAAGCTCCATAATTCCCGCAGAGCCCTTGGGAGATACCCCCTCATTTCCCTCTCGGAGGCTCGCACGGAAGCGAAGCGGCTTTTGGCTGAGAAGACCCTAGGAAAACTGCGACCGCATTCCATAGGGTTCCCTGCGGCCGTCGAGGAGTTCCTAGAGGAGAAGGCGACGCGGCGGCGTCCCATCACCGTCGCCGACCACAAACGCCACCTTGGCCTCCTCGGCTTCAAGGGTCCGCTGGTCGACATCAGTCCGGACGATCTTGCACGGAGAATGAAAAATCTCGCGCGCTCTGAATTCAATCACCGCCTTTCGTGCGCCAAGACGTTTTTCACGTGGGCGCTAAAGAAGCGGTACATCGTCGACAACCCGACGAGCGGCTTCACCCCGCACACCATCGTCTCCCGCTCCCGCGTCCTTACCGACGACGAGCTTAGAGCCGTGTGGACGGCGGCCGAGGAAGCCGAGGGACACTTCGGCGTCATCGTTCGGTTGCTCATCCTCACGGGCATGCGTCGCGGCGAATGCGCGGCCCTCCGAACTTCATGGATACAGAACTCGACGATCACGCTTCCGAAGGAGGCAACGAAAAACGGTCGGGAGCACGTGTTCCCATTCGCTGCGTTGGCCGCCTCGATCCTCGCCGATGTATTGCCGAAAGACGATTCGTCCCGATTGTTTCCGGCCCGCGGAAAATCTGAGACGCCATTCAATGGCTGGTCGAAAGGCAAGGTCGCGCTCGACAAGCGAGCGAACATCGCGCCGTGGACACTGCACGACCTACGAAGAACGTTTGCCACCGACCTCGCCCAGATGGGCGTCGCGCCGCACATCGTCGAGCGCCTCATCAACCACGTCACCGGCACCATTTCCGGCGTGGCGGCGATCTACAATCGCCATGCCTACATGGACGAGATGCGCGCGGCGATCGGCGCTTGGGAAAAGCGCCTCTCGGTGATCCTCGCGCAAAGGAAGATTGACAGCGCCGACGCTTCCCCGCCGCCGCCTTAGCGCCGCCAATGCCACAGCAAGTGGCATATGCGCAGGGGGAAACGGTGGGGGAAACTGTTTCCCCCATCGAATGGCGACAGCACACTGATTCCGCGCCAGTTCGCGTGCGCTATCGCGCCCGACCCAATAGCTTTTCTTCT
>JBEKLU010000131.1:0-14692 GCA_050010035.1 Roseiarcus sp. | reverse complement strand
CAGCGTCGTGAGGCCTCCCATCCTTGCCCGCGCGGTCTCGACCGCGGCGACCCAGTCGCCCTCGCTGGTGACGTCGTGGCGCAGCCAATGCGCGACGCCGGCGCCGAATTCCGCGTCGATGGCTTGCGCCTGCGCCGCCGCGCCATCGGCGTTGAGGTCGGTGATGAGGACCTTGGCGCCTTCGCGCGCCAGCGCCCTCGCGCACGCGGCGCCGATCCCCTGGGCCGCGCCGGTGATCAACGCCGTCTTGCCTGCCGCTCGCCCGCTCATATCGCCATGCCCTCCCGCGCGCCGGAACGCTCGACCTATCGGCGCCGGGACGGCGCCAAGAAGAGAGGTCGGCAAGGCCCAACCTTTCTCAGTATATTGAAATCATTGGCTGGGGCGCCTGGATTCGAACCAGGGGATGGCGGAATCAAAATCCACTGCCTTACCGCTTGGCTACGCCCCAATTTGAAGGTCATTAGATTCAGGAAAACAAGGGTATAGAGAGGTTCAAGAATTCACGCAACTGTAATGTAAAACGCTCTATGTTGCATCCTTGTCGCGTCCAGACTCGCGCCAGAGAAAAAAGCGCGCGACCGTAACCGCAATTTTCGTATCGCGCGATCGCGAATTCCGGCTTCCGGGACGACGCCATTATTTCGGCGATCGGAACCCGTTCATTTAGCCGGCGCCTCAAGGGCGAGTACCAGTTTCTCAAGATTGATCGTGCAGTGGATGAGGTCCTTGAGGAGTTGCTCATCCACCTCGGCCACGCCTTCGTACTCGGCCAAATTTCGCACGTCATGGGCCTTTGAAAAAACCCTCGCGACAGCAGGGTTCAATCCCACGGTGTGCGTGAGCGCCTGAAAGACCACGTATCGATTTTCGGAGCGATATCCGGCTTGACGGAGGGCGGCGAGCGCGAGCCCGTGGGCAGCACCGTACGCTAGGTCAAATCGGCTTTCGGCGGCGAGCGCCATGTTCTGAGCATCGGCCAGCCGCTTTCGCGCGGAACCCACCATGCCTTCATATTCGGCGCGCGTTGGTGGTTCCTTTTTCAGTTGCCCGATCTTGGCGAGATTTTCGAGTTCTGTTTTAGTCATGTTACGAGTTCAGATTCGGAGCCGAAGATAAAAGTCTTAGGCTGGGCATTGATTTTTGCAAGAACAGAAGACGGTTCGCTTGTCTTCCGTTTCCAGTCGTCAATAGAAACGAATGTCGGATTCACACGACGTTGCAAGATAGTCTCGGCTTTTTGCACACCGTCATAAATATCGGAATAGGTCAGGTCTCTGCCGATGATCATCAAGTCGATATCGCTGTGCGCCGTGTCGGTTCCCTTGGCGACGGAGCCATATACGAATGCCGCGTGAATTTTCTTCGCAAACGGAGCGAGCGATTGCCGCAGCGGCTCGCTTAGTCCCGATGTTTTGAGGACGATGCCGCGCAATTCCGAGAAAATCGGGGATTGTTGGTTGGCACGGAAGTGCTTTTGGTTGCCGATCCGCTCGACCGACACCAAGCCGCTTTCCTGAAGGCGGGACAGTTCGCGTTCGACCGCTCCCGTACCGGAGCGGACATTGCGGACGATTTCCGAGGCATAGAAACTGCGTTCCGGGTGGCCAAAGATGAGCCCCAGAACCCTTTGCTGCACATTGGAAAACAGCGCGTTTGATAGGCTCGCACTTTTCATGACATCTCACCCATTTTGGGAATGATAGACCCCAAATTGGGTACTGTCAAGAAAAATAACATAACTTAGCTGATAAATAGCCGCATCGCAGGCCCTCACTAGCCGAGCAGCGTGCGCTCGGCGGCCGCCAATTCCTCGCTGTCGTCGTGTCTTGGAAAAAGATGCCCGTAGGTATCGAGGGTCATCGCGATTGTTGAGTGGCCGAGACGTTCCTGAACGACCTTCGGTGGCAATTCGAGGCCGCCGTCGACGCGACGGTTGATGCACCAGCTCGCGTAGAAGTGGCGCAAGGCGTGAAGGCCGGGATATTTTGCGCGCTTGACGGTCGCGCCGTCGGCGGCGGGAACCTCGATTGTCACGCCAGCTGTGATCTGAGCCGGGACGAGTCCGAAATCGACGATGTTGTAGAGATACTCGACCTCGCCCTTCGCGTTGGGGAAGACGAGCCCGAGATCGCCCTGCGGGCATCGCAGCTTCCATTCGCGCAGCGTGTTCACCAGGAGAGGAGTCAATGGAACGGTGCGCTCGCCGGCCGCGGATTTCGGCCGCCCAAGCTGCTTGTATTCGTCGGCACGCTCGCGGACATGGATCTCGCGTTTGACCAGGTCGACGTTGGGCCAGCGCAAGCCGCGCAATTCGGAAGCGCGCAGGCCGGTGAAGATCGCCGCCAGGAGAATTGGTCGCCAAGGGTCCTTTAGCGCCGCGATGATCGCCCTGACTTCCGTCGGCGCGGGTATATCGACGCCGACGCGGAGCTTTGGTTTAGCGCGACGCTCCGCCTGACGTTCCTTGCCGCGCCGGCGGCCCGAACGCATTTCGCGCACGACGTTGCGGACGACGAGTCCATCCTCCTGCGCGACCGAAAGCAGGGCGCCGAGGTCGCTGAGAACCCGTTTAACCATCGCCGGCGAGCGCGGCTTCTCGATCTCGTCGCCGCTGCGCATCCTTCGCTCGAAGTCGCTGATCATTGGAATGGTCAAGCTCGGCAGCTTGCGCGAGCCGAGGAACGGAACAATGTGAAGATCAAGGTGCGATCGATAGGCGTCGATCGTGGTCCGTTCCAGGCCGGCGCTCACGCAGGCGGCGATCCATCTTTCACCCGCTTCTTCGACCGTGACGCTGGAGCTGTCGGGCGTGTGGATACCTGACTTCACCTCGATCCTGGCGGTCGCGTGAAAGTCGTCGGCATCCTTCTTGCGCTCAAACGTCTTTAGCCGACGCTTGCCTTTCTGGTCGACGTAATCAACGACCCAGGCGGTATTTTCGGCGCCGTCCGGCGTTTTCCATGTTCGCTTGCGAATGGACATAGTTGTGCCCTCGACTGAGACGCTAGCACGCGCCTCCGCGCTGAATCACCAGGAAAAGCAGCGGAGAGCGCGCGATTACCAACCGTTCCCAATCCGTCCCATTTGTGCCTATTGGATTCTATCTGAATGGCGAGTAAGCCTTCAACCGGAATTTCTCCGATTGGGGTATAGGACGAAGATGGCTGGACCGGCCGAGTTGGTGGAAGCGCTGAGCAAAGCGACGGGCGTCGCCAAGGCAACGGTCGTCGATATCGACCGCCGTCTCGTGACGGCCGGGCTGCGCACCAAGGGCGGGCGCGGCCTTAGCGCCGCCCGAATGACAGCGCTCGACGCGGCCCGCCTGCTGACGGCAATCATCGGCAGCCCGCAAGCCAACGCCTCGGCCGAGGCGGTAAATCGCTACAGCGAAACGCATGTCGACCGCTGGCGGTCGAGTGACGGGTTATTTGGCGCGATCGAAGTCAACGACCTTGCGGCGCTTCCGGTCCGCCATAGTTTCGTCGATGGGTTGGCAGCGCTAATCGCTTCAGCCTCGAATGGCGCGCTGGCGGCTATGACCGCCGCAAGTCGAAAAGTCTGGCTGCCGCACATCGAAGTCTACGCCTTCACACGCGCGACCTATGGGAGGATTCGGTTTTCGGGGATGCCGAACGGCAAGGCCGCGAGCGTCGAATATATTTTGGCGCGTACGCCCAGCGGGAGCGCGGAACGAAATGCGCCGAGCCGCAAGAAGGACACAGCGGCCGACACAGCTCAAGGCGACCTGGAGCAGTCGCGACGCGTCACCGAACGCACAATCCTGGCTGTCGCCGAACTCTTGAGGGAGGACACCTGACATGAGCGACGACGAGACTGAATTTTCGAAGGACCTCCTTCGTGGAGCTGAAGCTATCGCTGAATTCCTTTATGGTGATGTAAAATTTCGGCGAGCGGTTTACCACTTGGCCGCCACGAGCAACGTTCCGACGTTCAAGCTCGGAGCCATGCTGTGCGCGAGAAAGAGTGTATTGCTCAAATTCATCGAATCCCAAGAGGGGCGGCACGCCAACGACAACACGCCCCAAGCGACGAATTCTGTAAGGAATGGGAAGGTTTAGAACATCACCAACGCGTGAATTGACATTGAAGGCCAATTAGAACAAAATAAGAACATTCCCTCGGTTTATCCGAATGGAATGGAAAATGGATTGCGACGCTACTCATTCATAGGGCGCACGACCTCACCGGGTCTCGCCCTCGCCGGGTTCAAGGCAAGCACTCCCATCTGCCGCCGCGGGAACGCCTCGCGCAGAAGCGCCGGGCTAACAACAGCAGCTCTGGGAGGACACCATGGAACCGACGGACACGACGCCGCCTATTGAAACCGCGCAGCCGCTCGCCAACGATTTGCTTCGTGGCGCCGATGAGATCGCGGCATTCGTTTTCGGCCCGCGCGGATCGCGGCGCAAAATCTACTATCTGGCCGAGACATCGCACTTACCGGTCTTCCGGCTGGGATCGATGCTCTGCGCTCGACGTAGCGTGATCGAACGCTGGATCGCGGGCCAGGAATCACGGTCGACCAATCTCCAGAAATAGCAAGCGCTGAACCCGCAGCGTATAAGTACGCTCCGACGCACGGCGGCAATGCGTGAAAATTACGCGCGTTAGACATCGTGATTGGAGAGACGCATGTCGCTGCTATTCGGCCTGTCGGTTGCAGAGCGGATCGAGTGGGCATTCGCCGAAGAAGCGCACGGAAAGCTCATCAAGGAGTCCGTGACGGAGATCGGTGTATTCAACCAAATTCCCGACGGGCGTCTGCCTCATACCGGGAAGAGGCCCACTATCATTGAGCATGAAATTCGAAGGGGGCTCGAACGTGAATGGTCGCGGTCGCGCGCGCTATTTGATCGGGTCGAGCGCATCGGCGTAAGCGCAATTGGAGTCACCGACCCCGAGCACCGTCTCCTGACAAACATCGTGCGAAAGCCATGGAAGGCACCGCGCAAGAAACAACCGCTCATCAATTTTGACGCTCTGTTTCGGACGTCGCTGTCGACGGGTGAGGCCCTGTTTCCCCGCGTCAAGGATCAGAATCAAATCACCGTCCTGAACGACGCGCAGGCAGCGTGCTTGTTGGAGCACGTGTATGCTTTCGATGACAGTAAACCGCCCGTAAGCTTGCTGTACCTGCTCGTCGATGAGGGGATAAACGGGGCGATTTCCTACTCCGGCCGTGCCCCGCATACGGGTCACAACGTCGAGGTCGGCCATTGCCGGCCACCGCTTCATGAGTTCGATCTGGCGTTTGACCCAACCGTTACAGGTTGCACCAGTCATGTCCTCTGTTTCGAGGGGTTGGCGTCCGACGCTCGCGTGCGCCAACAATGGGGCAGCAACTTCTCAGCTCTTTCTGATACCAATTTGAAAGAAGCGCTTGATATCGAGGCGTGGTACCTGGGCCAACTCGCTATGCTGGGGATTCAAACGCTTGACCCAGAGGCCGTTCGTTTCGGCGGCGAGGTGTTTCATGGGTCAAATGGCCTCGCGCTCATCGAAGGCATTCGACAAATGGTGCTGGAGCTGAACGGCGGGTATTTGCCGCACTACCGTACGCGCAAGGACATAAAGCAGCTAATCCAGCGCGGTACCTACGGACGGGCAGTCGGGGTTCTGTCGGCGCTTCACATCGCGGCCACCGGACGAGGTGAAATGCGGTCGATAAATAGATGAGAGAAGTTGTTGGGGGTCGTAATGGGAAGAGAGCCACGGACGAAGCGAGTGTCGCAACCGCGGCCACAGGCTTCAACTCGACCCGAGGTTGGAGATGATCCATGGAAGAAGTATCGCTTCGACTATGAATCCGGAATTCACGGTGGACACGGTGGGATTGAAAAGCCTAGAATCCCTCCTATGCACACGGAAGTCGGCAAGAAAGACCGACAGCGTGAGTTGGCCGATCTCATTCGAGAGGTGGGGATTGCCCAAGCGCGGAAGGTCCTAAATCGCGTCGCTGCCGAGTTAACCGGCTCCAGCGATCATCCCTTCGCGCGCGCGTTGCGCACGATGAAACCGGCTGAACGTCTCGAGGCGCTAAGAAATCACTATCGGGTCGGGAAGGCCTTCAAGAATGACCCAAAGCGATGCGTGTCGTGGGCGGACTCGCGATCGTGGCGACCGACTCCCGAGGAATTTACCGCGTGGCTGGATCGTTTCTTCGGCGACCGCCGAGACGTCGGACTTACGCTTGGCGACATGAAAGGCCTCGACGAGCAAGCCTACAAGAAAATCTTCAACTGGACGGATTCCAAATCTGGAGTGTCTGCGGCAGTTATCGAAGGCTTCGGGCTTCCGTCTGGCTATACCAAATTCGACCCTATTCGAGATTCGGACGCGCCTAAATCGATGGAGGAGGTTTTCGCGCGGAGCGAGGCCGGCGAAGACTCGAAGGCGCTTCGGCGCGCGTTCGCGCGCGCGTCGTACCATAGAGGTCCGACGACAAGATAGAATTTTTTATAGAACACAATCTTGCATTTTCGCAAACGCTCGGTTAAGGGTCGGCCGTGGCGCCGTCTGCGATGGCGCGGGGTGCGCCGCACGCGGAGGGACGCCCGATGACGGCAACAACGCGAACGTCCTTACTGACGACGACGACTGAAACCGCAAACGACAATTCCAAATTCGGGAAGACGACCGAGCCTCTGAAAATTCTCAAGCTCGCGGACTACATCCTCATCGATTGCATCGTTGAGGCATACACCGAAGGCGAACGCCGCGCCCTGGCTCGTGGTCGACTCCAAGAAGTCGCGCCTCACGTTTTCAAACTTCTTCCGCTCAACCTTAGGGAAATCTGCGGCCCGCGCATTGTGTGGGCTTCGCCCGCTCCCGGCGAGGCGATCGATGCAGAGATCTCCAATCTCAAGCAGGCAAGCGAAGTGCTCCGGTGGTGGGCGAGGGTCACTGTTGCCGCCTGCGCTTCCCCGCATCGCTGATCAAGCGCGCCGAAGCCGCGACCCCCCTGAGGAGTGAGCCGAGATATGTCGGCCTAGAGAGAGTACCCAGTCATGTCGGCAGCGCCCCAACCAACGGGGATTGCCGCGTACGCGCCAAAATGCGTTCGGCGTCCCGCTCGTTCCCATGCTCAGTTCGACGACGCGTGTGAGTACTTCAATCAAGAATTCTTCGACGGCCAGCTGCCGCCGCCCCTGATCACGTTTGAGAGGCAGGGGCTAGCGCTTGGGTACTACTCGCCATCGCGCTTCGTGAACATCGACGACGCGTCAGAAGTCGTCGATGAGATCGCGCTAAACCCAATCCACTTCGCGCGGCAACTGACGCCGGAAGTCCTGTCGACGCTCGTGCACGAGATGGTGCACCTCTGGCAGCAGCATTTCGATCGACCGAGTCGAAGGGGTTATCACAACAAGCGATGGGCCTCGAAAATGGTTGAGATTGGCCTTGTGCCATCGTCAACCGGCAAACCAGGCGGGCGGCCCACCGGCTATCGCGTGTCGCATTTCATCAGGGAAAATGGGCCGTTCGACCGAGCGTGCCGAGCGTATCTCGCGTCGGCGCAAACGACACTGTTTCAAGACCGGGCCTATTGGTGCGTTGAGATTGACGAGGGGCAAGACCCTGCCACGCCGCAAACGCGGAGTCCGGACGCGGATCGTGAACGCCACGAGCGCGAACGAAAGGCGGCAAGCAAGACACGGTTCCGATGCCCAACGCGCGGCTGCCAGGTCGCGTGGGCGAACCGGGGATCAAAGCTGATCTGCGCCTTGTGCGACGAGGAGATGCTGCCGTGACCAAGGAGTCGCGCGGCCGTACGCGGCGCGGCAACCGCCGGCGGCCCAATCAGTCCCACTCGGACCAGACGCTCAGGCTGGCCACGGAAGTCGCGGCGGGGCCCACCGGGCGGCCAACGCCGAAAGATGCGAAGCCGCGACGCACGACGGCGTCAGCAATTCTACCTGACTTCTCCGCCTTCTACCCCGAGCACGTGCGACCGCATGGAGGTGAGCGATGAACATTCACAGCGTTCCTCCCGAGAAGAGAGGATTATTCGTCTGGCTTCTGTCTGCGCTGACGGGAGTCGAAGACTCTATCATGCGCCGCTGCCCCGGCGATGCGAACAAGATCCGCCTGGTTGGCGGGATTCAGATCGCGAATTTCATCTACGTTTCCGCGATGCTCGCGATCATGGGGCATAAGCTCTTCGCACCGGACGGGCGATTCCGCCCCGAATTCGTGCTGGGCGGCATTTTTCTCGGCGGAATGCTCACGCTCATTGATGCTGCCCTCTTCGTCTACCCCGCGTTTGTGCAGAAAGGCCTATCGCAAATCAGGGATTGGGGCGGCTACCCGATCGCCGGCAGTTTTGCCGCGCGCCTTCATTCGGCCCTGACGCTGTTTGTTCGCATGGTCCTGTCGATCGGGCTGGCGGGCCTGATCGGCATTAGCGCCTCGCTTGTGGTCGTGGCGGAGGACGTCAACGCGATTTTGCTTCGCGATTGGCGGGAGGCCAATCGGCAGGTCATTGCTACGGCAACGGCGCTCGTTGACGACATGATCAAGAAAGCCGAAGCCGCGGTCACTGAGCAAAATGACCGCGTCGCGACGCTAACAGGACAGGTCAACGATTTGCGCGCGGCGGAGATCGACCCATCCGCCGGCGATGCCCGAATTCGCGAAGCCCAGAAGGAACTGACAGACGCAATTACTCGGCAGGGCAAAGCCGATGACGACCTGCGCGACAGCGAAAATCTGGCGTCGCGCGAGCTCGGCGGCATCAAGGTCCAAGGGACATCGGGCCTTCCGGGCGACGGGCCACTGCATCACGCGGCGATGGAGGAAGTTGGCAACGCCAAGGCGCGCGCACGCGACGCCGCTGCGGCGGTCGAGGCAATGCGGCGACGGGTCGATGCCCTGCGCCAACAGGGTTCGGCGTCGGATGATACGGCGCGGCAGCGCGCGCACGATCAATTGCCGGAATTTGAGTCCGCGCTGGCGACGGAGACCGCGACGCTCGCTAAGCTCAACACTCAGTCCGAAACCCTGAGCCGCACACGCGAGGATGAGATCCGCCATAAGGAGGAGTCCTCGCCGGATTATGTCCCGCTCAATCAAGGGTTCCTAGCGCAAGTAGGCGCGCTTGAGCGAATCACCGAGTCCGATCCCGCCAAGAGGTTGCTGGTCATTTTCCTCGAAATGGCGAGTTTCGGGTTCGAATTTTCCGTGGTGCTGGTCGCGATGAATCTGATGCCGACGAAGTATTCGCTCTACGCGGCAAGCGACCTCCATGACGAAACCATCTATGTCACCGACCACATGGTGTCCGTGTCGCAAAAGGGAGCGGACGCGGGCCTTGGTGAGGACGTTCTTGCCAATCTCACATCCGTCAACGACAACCACGGCGACAGTGCGCCGGCGGCGGGCGAAGCTCCGATCTTCGGGGCGAGCGCAACGGCGTCGGATCAGCCGATCAAGCGCAAGCGCGGAAGGCCGCGCAAGTACCCTCCACCGATGTGAGCGCGTCACCAGTGCCACGCGGCAGCGAGAGCGAGCGCCGCGAGAAGGCCTAGGAAGGCAAGCGAGAGATAGACGAGCTGAAGCGGCTTGCTGCGGGTCTGAAGGGCCATGGTCCGTGTCCTTTGCGATCAAGTGAGCGCCGCCGGCACTCATCAGCCGGTGGCGCTTTCTATTGGGGCTCGCGGGACAGCAATTTGCGCAGCAGCCAGCGCGCGTGGCGCTCCACTGCGCGCCGCTCACGCAGAGCCCGGAGTCTGGCGGCACGCTCCTCCCGCGCCCGGCGCAAGGCATGAGGGCGATCCCGGCGCGGCAGATAGCGCAGCCCCGACAGCGCGCGCCGGAAGGCGTCCTCGATATCGAATTCCGCGCCAGCCTCGATACCCGACGCTTCGAAGGTCGGCAGGTCGGGAACATCCCTAGCGACCTCGCGCGCGGCGGCGCGGAAGCATCGCGGCAGGACGATCGTCTCGGCGTCCCGATCATCGGTGTCTTCCTTTGTCGTTGCGAAGGAGGCTGGGGGTACGAGCGTTGCTGGCAGGACCCCACGATCATTCGCGCTCGTGAGCCTGTTGCCGTCGCCGCCATTCGGCGTCGGCATCCTCACGCTCGCGCTGTTCGCGCCTGCGGGTTTCGTCGAAGACCGCATCGGCGTCGCTGGCTCTCGGCTCATCCGACACGGGCGGCGGCCGTCGCGCCGGGGTCGACCCGGTGAGAGCGTCCGCAAAACCGTCAAGCAGAGCTATTAAGCCGAATCCAAGGCCCGTCGCGATATCGCCGCCGATATCAGCACCCGAGCGAAAACCCGTCCTTTCCTCGCGCGGCGTGCCCGTCGGCGCGGAGGAATCGACATTCCAGGGTTCAAGGTTCGGCCGACTTGTGGCCTCCTTAGCCGCTGCGGCAAAATTCTCATGCATATCTGGCGTGTGCCCGCGCTCGGCTGCGTGCCGGAGGAAAAGCTCGTTATCGAGACCTTCCGCCTGACGCGCGCGCAAGCCGGCGCGAAAATCGCGCTGGTCGTCGAGGAGATCGCGATAGATTTCTTTGCGCGAGGCGCGAAGCTCGTCATAGGCTTCGTCGCGCCGATCGGCGAGCCGTTCCGCCTGTTCCGCCTTCAGCAACCGCTTGATTTCGGCGAGTTCGACCGCATCCGCGCCGTCGCGCTGGGCTTCGAAATAGGCGCCCCAGCGCTCGCGAAATTCCTCGCGAATTTCCCCGTAAATCGCGCGGCGTAAATCCGAAAATTCCAATTTTCCGTCCGCGAAAAATGCCTCGCGCTGTTCCCTTTGAATCCGCTTCAATTTTGCCCACTCGGCATTTTGTGAATTTCGCGGTTCGTCGAGCAAAATCGGTTCCTGTGCGCGCAGCGCATTTTCCTCGCGCTCGAATTCTTTTTCAATTTCCTTGAACGCCATCCAGGCCGGTCGCGTCGGCGCATCTTCGCGTTCGCCAGGATCGAGAAGCCGCTGTTCGCAATAAATGCGGCCCTGTTCCCGCTCATATTCAAGCGCCCACGCTTGCGCGCGGCGCTGCTCGAAAGCGTCGTCGAGTTTGAGCCCGGTTTCCGGATGGACCGTGTTCAGCATCAAATGAACATGGGCGTACGCCTTGTCCTCATGGGCGATCAAAATTGCCTGGTGCTCCTGCCATTTCATGTGCCGGAGAAAATCGTCGGCGGTTTCGATCATGTGCTCGCGCGAGGGATCCTCGTCGGGAGCCCAATTGAGGCTGAGATGCTTGACCGTGTTCTCGGTCGCGCGGCCGCCAGCGCGAATGCTGGCTTCCTGCTTGAGCAACTCGGCGTCGCGCGCCGTCCAAACCATTTCGTCGACCGCCGAAGGCACATCGTCGTGCGCGAGATTGAACGTGTGCGTCCAGGCCACGCGCTCGTCGGTCTCCGCCTGCGGGTCGTGCATGAGATAGGTCGACAAGCCCTTGAAGGACGAGCCGTGCGCGATGATTCTAACGATCATCGCAGCACCGTCGGTCGATGAGTTGGCGGATGTCGCGCAACAGCGGTTCGAGATCGGCGGGCAAGGGATCGCCGGTCGCGTGCAAATGCCGCACCATTTGATTGAGGTTGTTGCCGAGGCGGACAAGCTGCGCATGGACAAGCCGATTGATGCGCGACTCCGGTGCAGGCTTCAGCGCCGCGTCGTCGGGCATTGCCAGCAGCAGCGCGCGACCGAAATTACCTACGCGCATGCCGACCGCTTCGGCGCGGCGCTTGATGTTCTCAAGCTCGCGCGCGGTCAGGCTCAAATTGAGCTGCGCGTTTCGCGGTTGGGATGTCTTTGGCCGGCCCATGGTCACGTTGTCCTTGCCGAACGCATGTGTCCCGGGTTTTCAGGGGCCACCTCTCCGGCCCCTGAACGAGACCCTTTGCCCTAGGCAAAGGGACATCTCGCTACCCTCTCTCCCGGCCAATTTATTTCACCTGTGTTCTCTCTCCCATTGTAACGGCTTGTAATCGACAGACATTGCTACGGACTGCCAAGAGTCTCCATTCGAGGCAACGCACTCCGCCTGAGTTGACGTAACGCGACAGAGTACGAAGCGCTTCGAAAGATTTTCCTAGAGGCGGAACAAGGGCAGCAACAGCGCGTCGCCAGACGCAAACGCGGTGATGTCTTCGCCATAGCGCTCGCGATAAGCGTCGGCGATGGTCTCGGCGCGCACCATGGCGTCGAACCAGTAGGCTTCACATTCTTCGTGAATGTCGGGCCCGCCTTCGCTGGGCCGCCAACCGGGTGGCGCGTACGCGCCGCGGCGCGTCGCCTCCATCAACGTGTATTCGATTTGAGAGACGTAATTGGCGGCGACCCACGCCATCGCGTGCAGCAGCTTGCTGGCGTTCGGCAACAGCGGCAGCACGAGAACGTTGCGGGGATTTTCGCGGATGGCGTCGAAGGTGAGGTAAGGCATGGGTTTCTCCCATTGTTGGTTGGTGTGAACGGTTGGGGCTTTGGGCGGGCGGGCCGTGGCGGCGTCAAGGCCGCTTCGCAGGGACCCGGAACGCAACGAAAATTGACCAAGGGGCAATTTTCTTGCGTTCTGGGTGGAAGCGCGCCTTGACGCCACAAGCCACGCACGGCCGCACAATGCCCCAACCCGTCGCGCGCTTGCTTCGGATAAATGCTGCACGTCGGCGTTGGCGAACGCCAGCGCATAGCGCCGCGGTGATGGACGAGTCCCGGACATTCCCGAAGGCTCCCACCGAACATCGCCAGCCTCTGACAAGCATTCCGGCTTCGGCGACGACGCCGCGCGCTAATCTGGCGCGCGAGTGGAGGTTGCATGAGCTGGCTGTTTCCGACTGAACGTGAGAAGTGGGCGGCTCCGGCCGCGCTGGCGCCGTTGGGCGCGCATCTCGGTTTGCCTGCGCTCGATCCGCGCAGCCGCGAGCTTTATGAGCGCGTGCTGCCGCGCGGCGTGCCAATGCCGCGTTTCGTGCCCGACCGTCCACCCGTCAATTATTGGATGGCCCCAAACGAACTCGCGGACTACGCCTATCTCCCCGGGCAAATCATTCTCGGCAAGTTCGCCGGCCGCTTTCTCGGCCATCTCGACGATCGCCCGCAGGTCACGATCGCCGGTGCGCGCGCCGGCAAGACCTCGACCGTGCTTGAGCCGAACATTTGCTTGTATCCCGGCTCGATGCTGATCCTCGATCCCAAGGCGGAGCTGGCGCGCACGGCCAGACTGCGCCGTTTGTTCGGCCATGACGTCTATATCCTCGATCCATTCAAGGCGTCGGGCGAGCCGAGCGCCTGCTTCAACCCGCTCGCCGAACTCGATGCAGACAGCGAAACGATCGTCGACGACGTCGCGACGATCACGCATACGCTGATCATCGATGACGGCGACTCGCGCGCGCGGCACTGGAATGAAAGTGCGCGGGCGCTGCTCACCGGAGTCTCCCTGCTCACCCTCACGCTGCCCGAAGCGGAGCGCAATCTGGTGACTGTGCGCGAGCTGCTGACGCTGACTTACCCGCCGCTGCTGCGCGCCGCACGGTTGCAAGGCGACGCCGGCGACGGGTCATCGGGCGACGGGCCAGCGTCCGACGCCAAGCGCTCGGCCATGACGCTGCTGCTGCGCGCGATGGTCAGCCGAGGCGATAAGTTCGGCGGCATTCTGGCCGGCATCGGCGGCCGCTTTCTGGAGACTCCGGCAACGGAGCGCGGCAACATCTTTTCGACGGCGGCGGCGCAGACGGATTTTCTCGACAGTCTGCCGCTGCGACGGATTTTGCGCCGGTCTGATTTTCGGCTCGCCGCGTTGCGAAGCGTGCGGCCGACGACGCTGTGCTTGTGCCTGCCGGTCGGCCGCATGGAACGCCATTACCGCTGGCTGCGCCTGATCGTGCAGCTCACTTGCACGGTCTTGGAGCGCGAGGGAATTTACCCGCGCGAGAGGCCGCCGATCCTGTTCATGATGGAAGAGTTCGCGACCCTCGGTCACATGGAGATCATGGAGCGCGCGGCGGCGTATTTTCCCGGCTTCGGCGTCAAGCTCTGGGCGGTGCTTCAAGACATCACGCAGCTTGAAAGCCATTACACCAAGAGCTGGGAAACATTCCTCGGCAACGCGGGCCTCGTGCAATGCTTCGCCAACGGCGACCAGGCGACACTCGAATATCTCGCGCGCCGTCTCGAACGCCTGATTGCGCCGTTCGAACTGCGCACGGCGTTCTCGCGTGCGCGCTTCAGTCAGCTTCTCCTGTTCGAAGGCAAGCGCCCGGCGGCCGCGATGCGGCTGGAGCGTGACGAGGTAGCAGCCATTTTCGCGTATGCGAGTAGGTCATTACGAGGTATCGGAGCCAAATAGAGCTATGCCTTCAGCGCCCTTCAATCTCCCTGCTCGTGCGTCAAACGAGGTAGAACACAAATAGAACACTGCCTGGCATTGGGTTCTTCGTTTTGACGCTCAGTAACGCCTCGACTCTTACTTGTTCCGTAGATTGGCGCTATATTTCATGAGGGGGGTCAGTGAATGGCTCAGAATGATCGTGCATTTGCAATCGATGACGCGCTTGGAACCAGAGAGAATCTAGCGACCTTCGAGCGAATCCTTAAGAGTCCGTCCCATATCTTCATGAGGGATTACAGAGCTTTCGGAGCATGAGGCGGATTGAGGCGAGGCGGAGGAAAATGAGGGCGCTGAGGTTGAGATTTTCCCAGTCCTTGGCCAAGCG
>JBEKLU010000130.1:0-15987 GCA_050010035.1 Roseiarcus sp. | reverse complement strand
TCAGCAAGGCCGAAATGAACCGCCTCGACATCCACGGCGACGCGTTCCATCCCGAATGGAACTACACGATCAGACCCCGGTTATCGAAATCGTCGCGGTTATAGTTGCGCGCGTCCTAAGCTATGAAGTATTCGGGGATTCTCGCGCGGCCGGTGGGGGCCGTGGGAACATGGGGCGGGTCGTGCGCATACTCGTCATGACCGAGCCCTGGCAAGCCGCTCTGGCGTGTATTCAGTCGTTCGGGCGGCATCGGCACGAGGTCGCAGTGCTCGGCCTCAGGGGAGTCCTCAGTCCGAACGCCCGGTCGAGATTTGTGTGTGGCGTTTTCCGGGTGCAATCGGAGTCGATCGCAGACCCCGCGGCGGAGCTGACCGGCCTCGTCAAGCGCAATCGGATCGACCTCGTCGTGCCGATTTCGGACCTGGACGCCGAGATCGTCGCCGCGGCGAAGGCGGCCTCACCCGACATAAGGGCTTTCGTCACGGGTTCTCCCGAGGCGGTGGCCGTCATGCGCAACCGCAGCCGGACGGCCGATCTCTGCCGCAGCATCGGCGTCGCAACTCCACGCTCCGGGGCGGCTACGAGCGACGCCTTAGCCGCGGACATCGAGGCGTTCGGGACGCCGTGCTTCGTCAAGGTGTCCGGCAGCGTCGCCTCCTCGGGCGTCTTTCGCGTCGAATCGGCCGAAGAGGCGCGCAGGCTGCAAGCGCGGCTCGCCGGCGTCGAGGAGTTGCAACTGCAGGAGGAAATCGTCGGCGATTTCGTCGACGTGACCGGCTTCGCCTACGAGGGCAAAGTCGTGCGCGACTTCGCTTTCTCTTGCGAATATGAGTACTCACTAGGCGGCGGCGTGCCCTATGCGCGCCTCGAGCGCGCGCCCGACCTCTCGGAAACGTTCGCCAAGATCGTCGGGGCGCTGCAATGGACCGGCGGGCTCGACATCGACATGATGCGGCCAACGCAGGGGCCGCCCGTGGTGCTCGAGATCAATCCGCGCCTCTCCGGCAAGACCCCGTTCGCCTACAAGCTCGGCGTCGATCTGCCCGCCGACTACGCTGCGGCGGTGAGCCGGAACCCGCGTTTCGCGCCGGCCGCGCCGCCCGCCGCCGACGCGCCCGAGACGTTCGTGACCTTGCTCGAGGAGGCGCGGCGTCTAGCCAAGCGCGAGCCCGCGCAGCTCGCCAAGGCGGCGAAGATCCGCGCCGAGCGGCGGTTCCTCGACGACAGCTTCTGGGACGATCCGGGCTACAGCGCCGCGCTCTACGCAGCGACCGAGGGCCTGCTACTCTACTAACTGCAAATCGGCCCCAGCCGCTGACCCTTTCACCTTGAATGGTGTCAATGCATTTCGACGCCGATTAGCGTCGGGACCCCACACAATCCTTACAAGAATATCACGCGGTTTGGATAGGTCTCGATAGGCCGCCCGCGCTCCGCCAATGTTGAACGCGCTGCCTCGGCGCCCCGGAGCAGTCGGGGTTTACGGGGACACCTATTTCCCTTTTTATTTATCGCCGGGATAATCGGCATAGGCCGTGCTTCCCGCCGCCGGCCTTGACGGCGCGAGCCCGGGATCGAAAACGGGACCGAAAAAGGTGCCCAAGCCGTTGACATTCCCTGGGTCGAGACACGGATCAGCTTTTCGTGATCCGTCGCGCGTCTGCCGCGCTCATGCCGGCGGCCGAATGCTTCTTGCTCGTCATCTTCGGGTCGGCGTCTTCGGCCATCGGCGTTTAGAGCGTGACGCGATTTGATGGAACCGCCAGCGATGTCATTCCCGCGAAAGCGGGAATCGAGACTGCGCGGCCGATACGCCCTTCCCCGCTGGATTCCCGCTTTCGCGGGAATGACACAGGCAAGAGCGTCATCGGTCTCGTCTTAAAGCAACGCGGCGTTACAGAATAAACCGGCTCAGGTCGGCGTTATCGGCCAAATCGGCCACGTGCGCCTCGCCGAATTGCATGGGCCGGGTTACGCCTGCCTCAGGCCGTGAGCCCGCGATCCAAAGCAAGCGTCGTTTCGCCGGCGCTTCCCCACGCCCGTGGATTGACGATGGGGCGCGCCGCCATGCGCCCGCGGGAACCCCGGGATCAACGCGCGACGGCGGGAATGTAGGTCTCGAGTTCGGGCGACGGAAATTCGACGACCCTGCCGAGCTCGGCGGAGCGATAGAGCGCCATCAACATTTCGGCCACACCGACGCCGTCCGCAAAGCTTTCCATCGGCATGCGGCGATGCCGGAACGCGTCGACCATATGGCGATCCTCGCCGACATAGCCGTAGACGCCGGCTTCGTCGTCGACCACGGGCATGAGGCCCTGCTCGGCGTTCTGCTTTTCGACCAGATCCTCGCCCTGACCGCCGACGATGGCGCGCGACATGAACACCTTGAGGCCGGTCCCCAGCGAGTTGAACTCCATGGCGTATTCGGGTCCCAGCAACTCGATCGAAATGCGCAAGCCAGCGCCGACATAGGCCCACGAATTCGTCGCCTCGACCAGCGCTTCATGGCCCTCCGCATCCTTGAACACCAGCGCGGCGCGCGAGAAATCCTCGGCCGGGCGCCGGCCGTAATCGACTTCGGCCCCCATCATCGCCTGAAGCTTCTTCACGTATTCGGGCCGCGTCCATTTGAGGTTGCCGATCGTGGCGTTGGCGCTGACGAGCGTCAGATCGCTGCGCGGCGCGCCCGGCTTCGTCAGCAGATAGCGCGCGACCTCGACGCTGTGGCAGCCCATGTCCGACAGCACGCCGCCGCCTTGCTTGCGGCCCTGCCAGAACCACGGCATGTGCGGTCCGCTGTGCTCCTCCGCGGCGCGCGCGATGTACGGGCGGCCGCTGATCGGCGCGGCGCGTCGCCAAACGATGTCCTTGCCGCGCTGAACGGCGGTCGAGAAGATCTGGTTTTCAAGATATCCGTGCAACAACCCGGCGCTTTCGGCCAAGCGCAGCATTTCGCGAGCCTCCGCGAGAGTGCGGGCCAGCGGCTTTTCGCAGGCGACGCCGACCAGGGGAGCTTTCCCCGATGTTACGAGTCGATGGATTTCGCTCATGACGTCGAGCCGCGCGTCGTTCGGCGCAAGAATCCACACCGCGTCGACCTCGCCCGAGGTGAGCATCGCCTCGAGCGAGGCGAAGGCTCGGCAGGGACCGAGTTCGAGCGCGTTGACTTCCTGCGCCAACGCGTCGCGCTGCGCGGCGCTCAGGCCGTATATGCCCGAAATGATCGCGTGGCGGACGGAAACCATCGCCTGGACATGGAACCTGGCGATAAACCCGGCGCCGATCAGCCCGATCCTCAGCTTGCCAATCGCGTTTGCCTCGTTCATTTTCATCGCCTCCTTGTTGCATCCGGTCGCGGCTCTTAGGGTCGCGCCTAGCCTCTCAGTCGCCGCTGCCGGCCGTAGAACAGCATGAGCGCCAGCAGCACGACGCCGTAGATGATTTGGCGGCCGAACGGGGGGATGTTCAACGTCGTCAGGATGCTTTGCAGGACGACGAGGAACACCGCGCCGGCCATGGTGCCCCAATAGGCGCCGCTGCCGCCGGCAAGCGAGGTTCCGCCGATGACGACTGCGATGATCGAGGGCAGCATGTATTGGTCGCCGGCCCCGACGAACACGTTGCCGGTATAGCCGAGCAGCAGCAGGCCGGAAATTCCGCTGAACAGTCCGCTGAGCGCGAAAGCCAACATACGGGTTCGGCGGACCGGGACGCCGGCCAGCCTCGCCGCTTCCTCGTTGGCGCCGATCGCGTAGACGTTCAGTCCGAACGTGGTGCGCCTGAGCGCCAGCGCCATCAGGACGCCGATGGCCAGCCAGATGAACACGATGCCGGGTACGCCGAGCGCGAGCGGCTGCACGATTTCGACCAGCAGCGGCGCCGCGCGGCCCGAGGGCACGCCGCGCGTCAGCACCACGAGCAGGCCGTTGACGACGCCGAGCATCCCCAGAGTCATCACCAGCGGCGGGATGCGCAACACGGTGACGCCGGCGCCGTTCACGAGGCCGATGAGGAATGTGGCGGCGAGAACGGCGGCGAGCGCGAGCGGCAGATTGGCGTCGTTCTGCTGCATGAGATTGCCGCCGAGAAACGCCCCGAACGAAATGATGCCGCCGACCGAGAGATCGATCCCTTCCTGGCCGCAGAGAATGACGAGGTTTTGGCCCGCGGCGACGACGCCGAGCAGCGCCGCGATGATGAGCTGATTGACGATTTGGCGAGGCGAGGCGAATCCCGGCGACAAGGCTTCGCCGACGGCGAGCAACGCCAGGATCGCGATCGCCTCGATCGCCAGCGGGCGACCGAGGAGGGTTCGGAGGCGCGCGAGCATCTCAGCCCCTCCCCCGGCGCGCCATCACCACGCCGCCCGAAAGCGCGGCGAGAATGATCGCGCCTTGAATGAGGCCCTGCCACTCGAACGGCACATGGGCGAAGAAAATCACGTTGTTGATCAGGCCGAGAATGAATCCGCCGAGGACGCTGCCGGTGACGCTGCCGACGCATCCGGCGAGCGACGTTCCGCCCAGCACGACGGCCGTGACGGAGGACAACGTCATCAAGCCGCCGATCAGCGGGTCGCCCGAAGCAGTTTCGCCGACGAGCGCGAGCCCGCACAGCGCGGCGAAGAATCCCGAGATGGCGTACGCCGTCAGGCGCACGCGGGCGACCGGCAGCCCGGTGAAGAACGCCGCCTGCATATTGCCGCCGGTCGCGCGCAACGCGTGGTAAAAGCGCGTTCGCGCGATGATCAGGGCGAACGCCGTGGCGGCGACGAGAATGAGCAGCACATTGGGGACCCCCAGGACGGCGCCCGCGTACGCCGTGTAGAAATCGGGCGGCACTTGGCCCCCGGCCTGGGGTAGAATCCAGAGCGCCAGGCCGACATAGATGACGCTCGTCGCGAAGGTGGTGACGATGGGCTGGAACCGCAAATAGGCCACGCAGACGCCGTTGAAGGCGCCGGCGGCCAGACCGACGGCGAGCCCCGCCGCGACGCCGATCGCATAGGACCCGGCGGAGTCGCCCAAGCGTTCGATGATCTCGACCACCGCGACGTTCACCAACGACACGATTCCGCCGTTGGAAAGGTCGATGTCGGAGCCGAGTATTACGAAGGATTGACCGATCGCCAAGAGCGTCAGCGGCAGGAACGCGGCAAGGTTCGAGGCCGCCACGTCGAAGGTGAGAAACGTCGGCTGCAGGATCGCGCTGATCGCCGCCAGAAGGACGAACACCGCCGCCGCGAGAAGGTAGGGCCGGCGCGTTCGCGAGGCGAACCAGGGCCCGGCCCTGCCGGCGTCGATCGCCGAGGCGGGTTTCGTGAACGGGCTAAGCATGCTCGGCCTCGCCGCGCTCGGTGAGATACGCCGCGCGGTACAGCGCGAGTTCGTTCCGTTCCGCGCCGGCGAGTTCGGCGACGCAACGGCCGGCGTTGAACACCAGCACGCGGTCCGACACCGCCAGCAGTTCCTTGTCGTCGGACGAGTGCAGCAGGATCGAGACGCCCTGGGCGCAGAGATCGTCCATGAACGCGTAGAGGTCGGCCTTTGTCCCGAGATCGATGCCCTTGGTGGGGTCGTCGAGCAGCAGGATGGCGGGCTCGGTCGCCAGGAGCCGCGCCAGCACGACTTTCTGCTGGTTGCCGCCGCTCAGTTCCGTCACCGGGGCTTCGAGCGAGGAAAACTTGAGTTTGAGTCGCTCGATGACCGGTTGCAGCAAGGCGCCGAGTTTCCCGCGCGCCACCACATGGTCGCGGTTGCGCGCCAATATCGACACGACGAGATTCTCGAAGATGGGTCTGATCGCCATGACGCCGTTCTTGGCGCGGTCGCCCGAAACATAGGCCATCGAGCGGCGCATCGCGGCGATCGGCCACTTCGGCTGGAACCGCCGCCCGCCGATAGCGATCACACCGTTGCGCAGCGGAACGACGCCGTAAAGCGCGCGCAGCAGATCCGACTGGCCCTGACCGTGCAGCCCGCCGAGCCCGAGGATTTCGCCGCGGCGCAGCGCAAACGACACATGCGCGAGCTTACCCGCGGAGAGGTCGGCGACCGTGAGAACCTCATCCGCGGCTGGCCGATGTCGCGCCCGTTGCGCCGCCGACGCCTGGTCCGCGCCGACCATCGCCATCACCAACTGGTCGCGGCTGGTGTCGGCGGCGCGGGCGGTCGTCACCGTTGCGCCGTTGCGCATCACGGTGATGCGGTCGGCGATGGCGAACACTTCGTCCATGCGGTGCGAAATGAAAATCGTCGAACGGCCCTCCGCCTTCAAGGCCCGGATGCGGTCGAACACGACAGCCACTTGGTCGCGATCGAGCGCCGCCGTCGCCTCGTCGAAAACAACGATGCGCGAGGCGCGCGCCAGAACTTTGAGGATCTCGACGATCTGCCGCTGATCGGCGGAAAGATCGCCAATCGTCGCTTGCGGATGAACGCCGGCGCCGAGCGCTTTGCCAAAACCGGCGAGCAGGCGCGCCGCCGATGCGTTCATCCGGCCGCGGTCGACGAGGCGATCGCGTCGGATCGGTTCGCGCCCGAGGAAGATGTTCTCGGCGACCGTCATCGCCGGGATCAGGCTGAGCTCCTGGTAGAACATCTCGACGCCCCGCGCGGCGGCGGCGGCGGGATTGGCGAAAGAGACACGCTCGCCGTTGACGAAAAGCTCGCCCGCATCGGCGCCGACCGCGCCGGCGATGATCTTGCACAGGGTGCTCTTGCCGCAGCCGTTCGAACCGATGAGAGCGTGGACCTCGCCGGCGTCGAGCGCGAACTCGGCGCCGTCGAGGGCCACGATCCCGCCGAACCGCTTGCAGATTTTGCTTGCCGCTAGAGCGTGCATGGCGCGCGGTTCTCTTCCCAACGCTTACACGTGTTGACGCTCTGGCGAAGCAGCGCTCGCGCCGCACGGCGCCGTGCGGCCGACGCGGCGCCCCGCGCGCAGCTTCAGGCGCGCCCCGCGACGGCGGCGTTCGCCGTTCGCCGCCGTCGCGCGCGCCTGAATTACTTCTGGAAGTACTCCTTCAGCGCGTCCTCCGGCGACACGGTCGTGGTGACCGAGAAGTAGCCGGGCTTGTCTTTGACTTGCTCGTAGATCTGCTCGACGTTCGAATTGTCGATGAGCGGGATCGGAATGTAGATGGCGTTGCCGAACTGGCCGGCGAACACGCCGTCCTTGAACTCGTGTCCCTGCAGCTTCAGCACCGCGACGTTGAGAGCGCTGGCCATCACGCCCGGCGGGTTCACCGAGGCGCCGCTGTTGTAGTGATTGTCGTGCCAGAGCTTCAGGAAGTCGACGCGAACCTCGCCGGTGGCGGCGATGTTGGTCTTCTTGGCGTCGACGATGGCGCGCCACGCGCCGGCGGCCATGCCGTCCTGCACCCAGACGCCGTCGATGTTGGGATACGTGGCGAGCAGATTCTGCATGGCCTGCTGTCCCTTCGCCTCGTCCCAGTCGGCGTTCACCTCGTTGAGGATCTTGATGCCCGGATACTTGGCGAACACTTCCTTGTAGCCGGCGACGCGCGCCTGATTGGCGGGGTGGCCCGCGACGCCGTTAATGCACACGATATTACCTTTGCCGCCGAGCGTCTTGGCCAACCACTCGGCCGATTTCATCGCCCAGCCTTTCTGATCGATGCCGACATAAAGCGCGTCCTTGGACGTCACTTCCTGGTCGGTGGCGATGACGAGAATGCCCTTCGCCTTGGCCTGAGCGATGATCGGGTCGAAAGCGGTCGGACTGTTCGGGTTGATCAGAATGGCGTCGACGCCTTCGTTGATGAAGTTGCGCAACTGGGCGATTTGGCCGGGAACGTCGACGGTCGCGCTTTGGGCGTCGGTCTTGACGGTGACCCCCTTGGCCTTCCACGCCGCCGCCGCGGCGACGGCCTCGTCGATCATCTGGGTGCGCCACTCGCTGCCCACCCATCCGTTGCTCAAGCCAATGACGAAACTGTCCTTGGCGTTCGCGCCAAAAGAACTCATGCATATTATGGCGGCGATGCTGGCCGTTAGAACAAAGCGTCGATTCATCTTCGTGCTCCTCCATTGAACTGATATTTCGTTCGCACGTATAGACAATCGCCCCAGGACGCCCTGGGCATTATACAGTTAAATGCATCGCATTTTGTTTCCTGCCGCGCCTTGACTCAGATCAACATGCGCCCGGCGCTTAGAGCCATGCAGAGAATTATGAAATCCCCGGCGAGGCGCGTTGTGAGGCGACGGCAAGTCGACGCTGACGACCCGCCGGCGAGGCGTCCTCGCCGATCCGACCGCACCGCGCGATGCTCCGAACGATCCGAAGCTTCGCGCGAGGGCGGGAGTCGATTGATGCGCGAAGGTCCGCGCCCCGCCCTTTGCAGACGTCCAAGCTGGCGCGCTGCGTGCGCCCGCTCGACCTCGCCCGACCTCGCCGCTACAGAATGAACCGGCTCAAGTCCGTATTGTCCGCCAAGTCGCCCACGTGCGCCTCGACGTAGGCCGCGTCGATGGCGATCTCGTCGCCCGAGCGGTCGGGGGCGGTGAAGCTCACTTCGTCGAGCACGCGCTCCATCACCGTCTGCAGGCGGCGCGCGCCGATGTTCTCGACGCTGGCGTTGACCTTGGCGGCGATGCGCGCGATCGCCGCGATCGCGTCGTCGGTGAAAGTGAGCTTCACGCCCTCGGCGCCGAGCAGCGCGGCGTATTGCTTGATGAGGCTCGCCTCGGGCTCGGTGAGGATGCGCTTGAAATCGTCTTCGGTGAGCGAGGCGAGCTCGACGCGGATCGGCAGGCGCCCCTGCAATTCGGGCAGCAGGTCGGAGGGCCGGGAAACGTGGAAGGCGCCCGAGGCGATGAACAGGATGTGGTCGGTGTTGACCGAGCCGTGCTTGGTCGCGACGGTGGTGCCCTCGATCAGCGGCAAGAGATCGCGCTGCACGCCCTCGCGCGAAACGTCGGCGCCGCCGCGTCCTTCGCGCGCGCAGATCTTGTCGAGTTCGTCGAGGAAGACGATGCCGTTGCTCTCGACTTCGTGGATCGCCTCGCGCACCACCTGATCCTGGTCGAGCAGCTTTTCCGCTTCGGCGGCGACCAGCGGCGCGTGCGCCTCGGCCACGCTCATGCGTTTGGGCCTGGTGCGCTGGCCGAACCCCTTGCCGAAAATGTCGGAAAGGTTGATCGCGCCGACCGAGGCGCCCGGCAGGTTCGGCAGTTCGAACATCGGCATGCCGCCGCCGCTCTGCGGCAGCTCGACCTCGACCTCCTTGTCGTCGAGCTCGCCGGCGCGCAATTTGCGCCGGAAGGTCTCGCGCGTCGGCGCCGAGGAACTCGCGCCGACCAGCGCATCGAGCATCCGCTCCTCGGCGGCGAGTTCCGCCTTGGCTTCGATGTCCTTGCGCTTGCGCTGCTTGACCAGCGCGATGCCGATCTCCACGAGATCGCGCACGATCTGCTCGACGTCGCGCCCGACATAGCCGACCTCGGTGAACTTGGTCGCCTCGACCTTGAGGAACGGCGCGCCCGCGAGCTTGGCGAGGCGACGCGCGATCTCGGTCTTGCCGCAACCGGTCGGCCCGATCATCAGGATGTTCTTGGGCATGACCTCCTCGCGCATCGGCGAGACGAGGCGCAGGCGCCGCCAGCGGTTGCGCAGGGCGATCGCGACGGCGCGCTTGGCGTCCTTCTGCCCGACGATGAAACGATCGAGTTCGGAAACGATCTCGCGCGGCGAGAATTCGGTCATGAGGTCACAGGCTCTCGAGGACGAGGTTGGTGTTGGTGTAGACGCAGATGCCGGCGGCGATGCCCATCGCGCGGCGCACGATGTCCTCCGCCGGCAATTCGATCGGCAGCAGCGCCCGCGCCGCGGCGAGCGCGTAATTGCCGCCCGAGCCGATCGCGATCGCCGAGCCGTGCTCGTCGCCTTCGGGCTCCAGCACGTCGCCGGAGCCGGTCAGCACGAAGCCGACGCTCTTGTCGGCGACCAGCAGCATCGCTTCGAGCCGGCGCAAATAGCGATCCATGCGCCAATCCTTGCCGAGTTCGACGCAGGCGCGCGGCAATTGTCCGGGATATTGTTCGAGCTTGCCTTCCAGGCGCTCGAACAGGGTCAGCGCATCGGCGGTCGAGCCGGCGAAGCCGGCGATGACCTCGCCCTTGGCGAGGCGGCGAACCTTGCGGGCGTTGCCCTTCATCACCGTTTCGCCGACGCTGACCTGGCCGTCGCCGCCGATGACCACCCGGCCGCCCTTGCGCACCATGAGGATCGTCGTCGCGCGCCAACCCGGCAGGCGAGCGCCCGTTCTATCGTTCATGACCTGACTTTCCCTGACGCCGTTCCCGCGCGAGGCCCCGATTTATGGCGGCGAGCGCGGGAGCGCAAGGAGCGGGGCGGCTCGCGACAGACGAGGGTCCCTGGCCGGGCGGATGAATTCGTGGTCTTCTCGGCGGAGCGGAGCGCGAAAGGAATTCGAAGCTGACGACGCGACGGCGAAACGAGACCGCTCAATCGGCGAGCCCTATGACGACCGAGAGCATGTGATTGAGGGCGATCAGCTCGCTCTCGTCGATCCGGCCGATGACCTGGCCGCACTTGTCGCGCGGCATGGCGATGATCTTGTCGACCATGACCTGCGACGGCGCTTTCAGGCCGTTCGCGTCGCTCGGCTCGATTTGCAGCCGATAGAGCGGCGCCTCGACGAGGGCGCTGGTCAGAAGGCTGACGAGAACGCTGTCGGTCGCCTTGAGCCAGCCCGACTGGATCACGATCGCGGGACGCGGCTTGCCGTAGTCGCCCGGCGGGGAAACGATGACGAGATCGCCTCGCCTCACGGCTCGGGCCAAGAAAAGGCGGCCTCGATGAAAGCGAGCGCTTCCTTCTCTTCCGGACGCCCGCGCAGCAGCTTCGCCTGCCGTTCGGCTTCCCTGGCGAATTCCGGCCTGCGGGGATCGGGAACCCACACCCGCAACAGCTTCATGCCCCTGGCGAGCCGTGTTCTGCGGTAGCGCTGAAACTTGCTCAGCCCGTCCCCGCTCGCTCGCTTTGCGCGTGGCATGGCGTCTCCGATCCGTTGCGCGCTACCCTATCATGAGACGTTGCGCACTACCACGGGGATCGGCGCGAGAAACTTGCTTTTCGAAAACAAAACGCCCCGCGCAGCGCGCTCGATCTCGAGCCCCGGCGGTCGGCCCGGCTGTTCCGGGATCGGTTTCGTTCAGGCGAGCTCGTCCACCCAGATCGGGTTGGTCCAGGCGCGCCGGCCCGCCGCGTCGATCGCCACGATGCGGAACCATTTTTCGGCGCCCGCTTCCGTCCAAGCCTCGCGCTTGGCATTGGCGACATCGAATACCGCGTGGGTGACGTGGCGCCCGACGTGCGCGAGGGCGCGCGACGTGCCCGTCAACAGCGCCACCGAATGGACCGGCGAGCATTCGACCGCGACCTCGGCGCGGCCGACGCTGACGTCGTGGAAACGGGGCCCCTGGCTCGCGTAGAAATTCCCCGCCTTCAGCGCCGCGAGCAGCGCCTCGGGGTCGAGGCTCTCCGCCTTCACTTCGACGAAGCCGCCGAACGCGTCGAGATCGCCGTGGCGGAAATGCGCGTCGTCGACGGCGATCGCGGTCAGGCGCCGGCCCTCGTTGGCGAGCGAATCGAGCAGGTAGAAGCCGTCGCCTCGATCGGTCTCGACCGCGCAGCCGTGGTTGTAGATTTCCACCGCGTGCGCCGCTTCGAGCGCGCGCCCGTCCTCGGGCGTGAGCTGCGACCAGGCGGGATGGGCGATGGCGACGAAGGCCCCGGCCGCGCGGGCGCGCTCCGCCAGTTCGGGGCCGGTCTCGGCCGGCTTCGGCGCGGGAAAATCGAGCGGCAGCCCGGCGGCGAGAATGTGCCAGAGTTCGCCGACCTGGGTGCCCATCGCATGCAATTCGGCGCCGATCAGCGTGGTGAAGTCGTTCGACCGCCAGCGCCGGGTGTCTGCGATCGGCCAGCCGAGCGAAGCGAGAAAATGCTCGGATAGCTGGATGAAGTCGTAGCCGGCGCCCTTGTAGGCCGCAACGACCGCTTCCGGCGTCAGCGCGCCGTCGGAGAGGGTCGAGTGCGTATGCAGATTGCCGCGCCAGAAGCGGCCGGGGGTCGAGAAGGGGGCGATGGACGTCAAAGGCGATGATTCCGTTGCGGCGGCGCGTCGGCGAAAGGACGATTCGCAAGTCCGCTGCGGCCAGGATCGGCGACAAACATGACAAGGGCGCGTCGGCGGCGCGCAGGGGCGGCCGCGTCGCCGATCCGGTCTCAGCGCGCCCGCTCGATCGCCATCGCGGTCGCTTCGCCGCCGCCGATGCACAGCGAGGCGACGCCGCGATCGAGCCCACGCGCCCAAAGGGCCGCGAGCAACGTGACGATGATGCGCGCGCCGGAAGCGCCGATGGGATGGCCGAGCGCGCAGGCGCCGCCGTTGACGTTGACCTTGTCCGCAGGCAGCGCGAGATCGCGCATCGCCGCCATCGCGACGACCGCGAAGGCCTCGTTGATCTCGAAGAGATCGACCGCATCGGCGCTCCAGCCGGTCCTGTCGAACAGCTTGCGCATCGCGCCGATCGGCGCGGTGGGGAAATTCTTCGGCTCGGCGGCGTACGCAGCGTGGCCGACCACGCTCGCCAGCGGCGCGATCCCGCGCCGCTCCGCTTCGCTCAGGCGCATCAGGACGAGCGCCGCCGCCCCGTCGGAGATCGAGCTCGAATTGGCGGCGGTCACCGTGCCGCCCTCGCGGAACGCGGGCTTGAGCGAGGGGATCTTCTCGGGGCGCGCCTTGGGCGGCTGCTCGTCCTCGGCGATCATGGTCTCGCCTTTGCCGGACTTGATCGTGACCGGCTCGATCTCCGCGGCGAAATCGCCCGCGCGCATCGCCCGCGTCGCGAGCTCCAGCGAACGCAGCGCGAAAGCGTCCTGCGCCTCGCGGGTGAACTGGTAATGCTCGGCGCAATCCTCGGCGAAGGTCCCCATCAGGCGGCCCTTGTCGTAGGCGTCCTCCAGCCCGTCGAGGAACATCGAATCGACGACGCGGCCGTGGCCCATGCGATAGCCGGCGCGCGCCCGCTCCAAGAGATAGGGGGCGTTGCTCATGCTCTCCATGCCGCCGGCGACGACGATCGTCGCCGAGCCCGCGAGAAGCAGGTCATGGGCGAGCATCGCCGCCTTCATGCCCGAGCCGCACATCTTGTTGACCGTCGTCGCGCCGACACCGACCGGCAGACCGGCGCCGAGCGCCGCCTGGCGCGCCGGGGCCTGGCCCTGGCCCGCCGGCAGCACGCAGCCCATCAGCGCCTCGTCGACGTCCTCGCCCTTCAGGCGGGCGCGCGCCAGCGCCGCTTTGATCGCCGTCGCGCCGAGCTTCGGCGCCGCGACGTCCTTGAGATCGCCGAGAAACCCGCCCATCGGCGTGCGCGCCGCGCCGACGATGACGATGGGATCGTGAGTGGACATGGCGGTTATCTCTCTCCTGCGAAGGTTTCGGACGCAATGGTGTGTTTCGGGCGGGCGTCTTGCCCCGCCGCCGATACGCACAGATTGCCCGGCCCGAGGCGATCGATCAAGCCGAGCGCGCCGGATTCAGCCGAGCGTCGATACGACGCGCGCGGTGATTTCCGCCTTCGCCGCCACCCGCTTCTCCTCCCGCCGGGCGATGAGCGCCGCCCCGGCCAATGCGCCGAGAACAATGAAGCCTCCCGCGTACTGATGCAGCGAAAGGCGCTCGCCGAGGACGAGAGCCGCCGTGAGCGTGGTGACGATCGGCTCGACGTTGAAGACCGGAGCGATGACCGAGGCCGCCGCATAGCGAAGCGCCAGCATGTGGATCACGTAGCCCAGCATGTAGCAGAGCGCGACCGACGCCAGGAAGGCGTAGCCCGGGACGGCGACCGCGTTCGGGTCGAAGAGCCGGATCGCCCCGCCGTTCTGCCAGAGAACGACGGCGAGCGCGATCGGCCAGACCGCGGCGTGGACGAGGCTCGCCATGGCGCTCGGCGGCAGATGGCGCGTCAACGCGCGCCCGGAAAAGAACTGCAGCGCGTAGCCCGCCGCTCCCAGCGCGGCGAGAGCGAGGCCGCGCCAGTCCAGCCCGGTGAGCGAGAACCCCAGCGCTGCGACGAGGCCCGTGAAGCCGATGAGGCCGACGGCGAGGCGCGCCGAGCTGGGCCGCGTCCCCTCGACGACCGGGGCGACGAGCAGAATCATGATCGGGCTGGTGTAGAAAACGATGACCGCAAGCCCGACCGGGATGAACTGCAGCGACGCGAGGTAGCCGATCGAAATCATCGCGGTCGCGACGACCTGAAGAAGAAACGACGGCCGCGCGGCCGCCGGAATCGCCAGCCGCTCGCCGCGCAAGAGCGCAAGGCCGCCGAGCGTGAAAACGATGAAGGTCGTGCGTGCCAACGTGCATTCGACCGCCGGAATCCCGTTGTCGTAAGCGGCGCGCACGAACGAGGGGATCAGGCCGTACAACGAAGCTGCGGTCAGCGCGAACAGGATGGCCGGCCGCGCGCGATCCACGATTGATTCGACCTCCCCGATCGGCGCTCGGCGCCTGTCGCTAGCACACGATATGTCCGGTTTAGGTAGCGCACGATCTGTCCGGTAGTTTCCGAGCTCAATGGAGAGTTTGGGATGCGCCGGACGGAAGCCCTGCAGGGTGTGCGGATGATGAGGTTTTTGGACATTTTGGGCCGTTACGAGGCGGCGGAGTTCAGTCAGATGGAAGCGGCGGAGCTGTTGGGGATTGGGGAGCGGACGTTTCGGCGCTGGCGCGACCGCTTCGAGGAAGCGGGCGAGGCGGGCTTGTTGGACCGCCGGCTCGGCAAGGCGTCGGGCAAGCGTGTTCCGGCCGATCGCGAGGCTGAGGTGGAGGCGCTTTACAAGACGCGGTATGCGGGCTTCACGGCCAAGCATTTTCACGAGCATCTGGCGCGCGACCACGCCTTCGCCTGGGGCTACACGTGGACGAAGACGTTTCTGCATTCGCGGGGGTTGCTGGAGAAGGCCAAGCGGCGCGGGGCGCATCGGCGCAAGCGACCGCGCCGACCGATGCCGGGCATGATGCTGCATCAGGACGGCTCGCGGCACGAATGGCTCGCCGGCCGGCCGGCGCTCGATCTGATCGTGACGCTGGACGACGCCACGAGCGCCATTCTCTCGGCCTTTCTGGTCGAGGAGGCGGACGAATGCTTCGCATTCGCTCGCAGAAGGCACGGCTTCGACGTTCCGGGCCTTGGCGGACGTGTTTGGCCGCCATGGCCTGCCCTTGAGCCTCTATACGGATCGCGGCAGCCATTATTTTCACACCCCCGAGGCCGGCGGCAAGGTCGACCGGAAGCATCTGACGCAGGTGGGCCGCGCTCTCGAGCATCTGGGCGTCGAGCATATCGCGGCCTATTCGCCGCAGGCGCGCGGGCGCTCGGAGCGCGTCTTCCACACCTTGCAGGACCGGCTGACCAAGGAGCTGGCGCTGGCCGGCATCGACGCCATCGAGGCCGCCGACGCCTTCATCAAGGACGTCTACATTCCCGCCCACAACGCCCGTTTCGCCGTCCCGGCCGAGCAGCAAGGCAGCGCCTTCGTCGCCGTCGCGGGCGTCGATCTCGGCGAGATCCTCTGCGTTCAGGAAGACCGCTGCGTCGGCAACGACAATTGCGTGACCTTCAACCGGCTCGAGCTGCAAATCCCGGAAAGCCCGCTGCGCCCCCATTTCGTCAAGGCCAGGGTCAAGGTCCGGCAATATCACGACGGAACCCACGCCGTCTTTCACGGGCAGAGATGCCTGGGGCGATACGACGACAAAGGAGCCTTCCGCCAGGAAAAAATGGTCGCTTAAGTCCGCTCGGCGCCCAGCCTGTGGAAATGTGGACAACGCAAACGCGTTGCCCACAGTCCCACAGGAGAACAAAAGCAGAAGAAGCGGACATTTGATGTGCTACCAAAACCGGCCAAGTTAATTAGCTATCGACA
>JBEKLU010000129.1:0-15046 GCA_050010035.1 Roseiarcus sp. | reverse complement strand
AAATCAGGCGGCGGAGTCATCCATAGGTTGACTCATATTCGCGCCTCGGCCGCAATGAAAAAATTCGCACCCTAACCGCGTCCGCTCGCGACAGGCCTCAAATCGGACGTGAGCAATTACCGCGAATTTGATACGTCTAAAAGGAAATTCAATCCAACCGTCCTGCGGTCAACAATTCCCGCCGCAGCGGTATTCACGACCGAAGCGCTGGTGGACACGCGCCTAGCGACTGAATTTTTCAAACACCTGCCAGGGCTCTTCACCGGCATCGGCATCATCGGCACATTCTGGGGCCTGATTCAGGGCCTACAAGCCTTCAGGGTATCCGCAGATCCAGCGATCGTGCGAACCAGTCTCGAAGGGCTGATGCATCGCGTCTCTGACGCCTTCATTGTATCGGGCTCGGCGATCTTCGCCGCAATGGTCGCAACGTTTCTGGAGAAGCTCTTCATCACGGTTCTCTACCGAAAAGTCGAGGAAATCACTTCTCAACTGGACAGCATGTTCGATTCCGGCGCGAGCGAGGAGTACCTCGCACGCCTTGTGAAGGCATCGGAAGAATCGGCCGACCAAAGCAAAATCTTGAAAGACGCGCTGATCACCGACCTCGAACACATTCTTTCAAATCTTACGGACCGGCAGATACAGGCGCAGGCGCAAGGCAGCCAGGCCCTGGCGGAGCACTTCACGAACAGTGTAACGGTGGGTTTGCAAGGGCCGTTAGAACGTCTCGCGGAAACATTCTCGCAGACGTCTCAAGGAAATTCGCAAGCGGTCACTCAATTGCTATCCGACGTGCTAGCGGGCTTCAGTCAAAAGTTGCAGGAACTTTTCGGCGGACAGATTTCCGGCATAAACCAACTGCAACAGAAAACCATACAGTCCCTAGAGTCCGCAGTGGCCAAGCTCGAACAGATGGCCTCAACCGTTGAGACGGCGGGGGCCAAGACTTCCGAGGCGATGGGGCAACGACTTGTCGACGCGCTTGGCGCGATGGAATCGCATCAGAAACTCATGAACGAGCGAATGACCGCTTTTGTGGAACAGCTTCGAACTCTCGTCAGCGACAGCCAGAGCGAAACCAACCAGAAACTCCAGGCGACTTTGACGGAGATTGGCGAAGCGGCCCGTGCTCAGATTTCGGCGCTCGAGGAACAAGGAGATCACGCCTCGGCCTCTCATTCCGATCGCGAGACGCGGATCACAATGCAAACGCAGGAGATGCTCGGGCGTCTTGGGGCTCAGGTTGACACGGTCTTTACCTCGCTACAGGCTCAATCTGACCAAGTCGCAGCGGCTCAAGTCGAACGGGAACAACGTGTTGCAACCCAGACAAACGAGACGGTCGCGAAACTCACATCACTTACCGAAGGTCTTTTGGAAGGGGTCCGGGCGGTCACGGCCGAAGTGAGAGATGCCGTTCAGTCCATGCGAAGTGCAACGTCAGATACCGTTTCCCGCATGAACAGCGGGGCCGAGACGATGTTCTTGGCGGCGGATGAATTTACCAAAGCCGGCGCGGGCGTCGCTGGCGTGCTTCAGCAGACGGCAGGTATCTCCAGCGACCTCCGGGAAGCAGCGGGCTCGGTGTCAGCCGCGTCAGCCACGTTGAACGGCGTCGTCGCGGACCATGCGAACACGCGCACGACCTTCGCGAGGATGCTGGAGGAACTAAACGAGAGAGTCGAGAACGCGAAGACACAGGCGAGCCTGACGTCGGACGTTCTCGCGAGGATCGAATCCGCCTCGCAGAGGCTTGGACGGGCGCAGTTGGACGCAGAAAACTATCTAGCAGGGGTAAGTCAAGTTCTTACAAGCACTAATGCCGCTTTTTCCGAATCACTGAATAAAGTGCTTGGGGACGCCTACAATGAATTCATGGGTCGTCTTTCGGAAGCCACCGGGCTGCTGCGGGAGGCTATCGAAGAGTTGGCAATAGCCCTCGTGCCCACGCAGCGGAGGGCGTAGTCGATGATGGGTCGGCCACTCATCGTAAAGCGCGGCTCGAAGGGAGAGGCCGAAAAGCCGTTTTGGATCTCGTACGCCGATCTTATGACGGCGCTCATGGTGCTGTTCCTCGTCGCGATGTCGGTGGCCATGCTGGCCGTCACGAACACCGTCAAGGAGATCGAACAGCAAAATGACAAACTGCAAGAAACAGCCAAGGACACCGAGCGGAAGAATGCCGAATTGAAGCGTGCCGCCGAGGAAATAAAACTAAAGAACGACGAGTTGCAACGAACCACGGTCGCCTTGCGCGCGCTTCAAAAGACTCCGGCCGAACTTGAAATTGAGCGTCAAAAGGCGGAGCGCGAAACGGAAATTGCGAAACTCCTCGATGAGGTCGCCAACGCATCGAGCCGGCACCTGGGCGTCAAAATCGACAAAGAACAAAGAACTATCGACTTTGGTGACAAGGCCCGCTTTGACAAGCGATCATTTAATTTGAATCCGGATCAGGCCCGCCTCATCCGCTCCTTCGTGCCGGAAGTGCTGGCGATCGCCCGTGACGATTTGGGACGCAAATGGCTGAAGCGCGTGGTGGTGGAAGGATTCGCGAGCCCCGAAGGCGACTATCTTTATAACTTGAATCTGAGTTTGCAGAGGAGTCAGCGCGTCCTCTGCGTCTTGCTTGCGCAGCCCTATGCGGACGAGCGAGCTATGAGCCAAGGCGAGCTTGAACAGATTCGGGATATCTTCCTCGTCGGCGGATACTCGTTCAACGCGACCAAATACAATTCCGTCACCGCGTCCTATGATGAAAGCCGCCGCGTCGAGCTGCGTCTCGAATTTCTTGGCATCGGCGAGACCCGGCCATCCACCGAAGCCGCGCCGCGGGGCAGCTTCGGACAATGCGCATTGGATCAATAATGTCGAGCCTGTCGAACCTCACCGTCTCGCTGCATCAGGCGACTCTAAGTTTGGCCAGAGGGTTCTCATTTGATGCGATCGTCCTCGATCGAGAAGTTTGCAAACTTCGTCAGTGGCTCGGCGACCGCGGTTCCGCTAAGCCGCCGCAAGACGCAATTCACGCTGCGGTAGGCGCCTTCTTTCAAGACCAACACCTTCAAACTAGCCGCCAGGCGATTCTTACCTGCTTCGGTTGCGTCGATGCGGCTTTGCCGGACGGAGGCCGCCTGATCGAAGACCGCGCGCGCTTCCCGAGACTGTTGGAGGTTCTCGACGATTATCTCCCTCACCCACGCGCGTTTCGCCTCTGCTATCGCGGGCTGCTAAACGCCTATTTTGGTTACGAAGTTGAAAGGGGGCGCCCGGAAGGCAAACCCAATTGGGAACATCTGCGATCGTATCTCAACGATAAGGTTGAGAACACGATCGCGCCGGGAACTCTGCCAACCTGGGTGGAGGGGCTTCGCGCGAACTTGCCATTGCTCGGCGCCGATCCTGGCGGATTCTATGGAAGAGCGTTGCTTGAGGGTAATTCCGAGCAATTCGATCAGGTCTGCGAGACGCTCGCGATATCGCAGAACTCTTGGCTGGTTTGGCAGGTCGTTCTGGGCCACATTGACGCCGCGACGAGCCAAGGCGATAGGGCTTTTCAACAACTGCTGCCGAGCCTTTTAGGCCTCCTCCCCAAGCATCCGCTCGCCATCGACAAGGGAGTAGCCAGACTTCTCAATAGGTATCGCAGATGCGCGAACCCAGTGGTTCACCCTGCCTTGCGCGATTTTGCGGTGGCCCGTTGGGGCAATCCCTGGCTCACCTTGAACAAGGCCAAGTGGAGTCTCGTGGGAGAAGACGCGCGGGCGATGGTCGCCGGCTGGCTGAAGCTCGTATTGATCCAAAAATTCTTCAGTCTGCTTACTGAAGACGGCTCCAACGACACGCGGAGGCTTAAATTCTGGGAAAAATATCACGATAGCATAGACGATATGTACTTCGCGCTCGGACACACCGCGATGTCGAACTCAGGAACGGATTTCAGAAATATTCGGAAGCAGATGGAAGGTCGATTGCTGAGTTTGATTCACGGCGGACCATCAGACAACAATGCATTCATTATGTGCATGGGGAATTACGTCGTCGTCGAATTTGGACTGAAGGGAAACGCGTGTTTCATATTCGACAGAGCCAATCTTCCCTTTAAGCTGGATGGCCACATTGCGGGAAATAGCGAAGGGCTGAAATATCCGCGATATGTCGACCGTCTATTGCACTTCGACGGAAGTTTCGAGACATGGGAGAGCAAATTCAAACGGACGCTCGACCGCCTTATGAGCGTGCGTCCCGCAACACAGCCAATTAAGGTCGAGAGCCCTGTTCAACCTTCTGCAAGTCCGCCGAGTCCGCCAATCAGCGCCACTCAACCTTCGGGACCGAGCCAGCCTCAATTGACGACGGTCCAAGGCCGAGTCCCGGGATTAGAGGTTCCGGCACGCCCTAACCCAGCACCGCCCCGAGGAGCGTTCTCAGATGAGAAGCTTTCTCAATTTTGCGATCGCCGAAACTTGCAAATCCGAGACCTTCGTGGGTGGCGCGGCAACTTGTGGGTCAACACCGACGAAAGCGACGAACTTGTCAGCAGCCAACTTCGGGCTTGGGGTTTCATCTACAAGCCCGGTAAGGGTTGGTGGAGGCAATAGGAAACCCAATGCTGAACGTGTTCAGAGGCAAGGCGACCGCGCCTGCCAATGCCGTCGGAATGTGGCGGGCGTTTTGCGAGGACGGATTGGTTCTCGCCCGCCGTGAGGTCGATTTATCGCCGGGTTCCCTCGATGCCAGGCGGATCGAGTCCGCCGCGCTGGACGGTCTGATAGCGCAGATCGACGACGAAGGATTGACGGTCCCGCAGGGGCAAGCGACGCTGCTGCCCTGGGATCATGTTTTCCAATTGCTCGCCAATCCGCATTATCGCGGATGTCGCGAGATGCTGGGGCTCCCCGATGACACCGCCTATGTGCCCGCTTTGGAGAGCCGCCGCACTCTAACGGACCGAGATTTTTCCATCGCGGTGGCCAGTTGGCACGACCCGGCCGGTGGGCGACCCCGCGACCTGGAGGTGTGCGGCGCAATTTTGAACGACGACGCCAAGCTTGGGCTGGCGCCGCGTCAGGTCTGGGAAACGCTGTCGCAGATTTCCAGGTTCCAGGACCGGCCAGATACCGAATGCGACAGCGTAAGCCAACGAAGGCACTGGGGTCAGATCCGACGCACCGCCATCTCAGCCGGCGCTCGGTTAGACGGCTTTCTTTCCAAAAGTGTCGTCCTAACACCAGAAAAGCTTGATATCGGGCTTCGTGGCAACGAAGTCGGTGGAGCACGGGTCGTCGAAATCCTTCCGAGTTTCGAGGGCGCTCCGTCGAATTGGCTCGATGTATTTGACTCTAGCCGATCAGTCCCTGACCTATACAACATTCCGTCGCCGGACGGCATCGTCCAAGTGTTGGTTTCCCCACACGTCAAGACGGTCCTGGAGAGCATCAAGCGCCTCCCTGGCAGACGCGTCGCCGGTGCCCGCGCGGAAGCCTTCCTTGTCAATCCATATGCCGCACTTGGCGAAGCGGCGTCGGAAACTATCGATGAAGCGCAGTTCCTAAATGCGCGGGCAAATGCGGGGCTGCTGTTTGAACGGTTCTTCGCGCATATCGAGCGAGACGCGCTCGGCTATCCCATGGCAATTGGGCTGCAAATTGAAGTCGCCAAGTCCGTCGACCAGATCGAGAGCGAATTCCGGCCGTTCGCAGATGACGATGAACTCAAACGATTTATCGATGAAGTTGAATCGGCCTTAGCGGGCGGCCACCAGCTTTGCGGTTGGGACGGTTACGATTTTGAACTCCTCGGGGAGACCGAACGGGAACTCGACCTTCTGAAGCAGGCGCTGAAAGCGCGACGCGAACCACGCATCCTTGTACGTTACGCATCAATATACGATCTAAGCGCGTATTCTTCGCGCATCGAGACCATTGGCGTGGAGAAGGCGTTTTATTCGCCCTTTATCGCCAAGAAAGACGATGGAGAGGGCTGGTTCCCCGAAAACATCGTACCGGTCATTTCATGGATTCCCGAGGGGAAAATTGATCCAGTCGCCGTCCCGGTAACGCCGGAAGCGAAAGAACAAATTCAAGCCAAAATCAATGAAGCTCGCGCAAACGGCGAAGACTCGTTTTCGCTCAAAGGCTTTGATAAACCCATACCGGTCAGCGAAGCTGAATTCATACTCCAGACCTTCAAGAACGTTCACGACGACGCTCAGAAGGGACAATTTGCCCCGGCCAAACCCGAGCAAGAACGGGTGTCGCGCTCCAGCAAGCATCTGGTCATAAAAGCAAACATACAGAGCATCGACTACGAGGAAGCCCGCCGCGACATTCTTCGCAACGATCAGGATACGCCGCGCCTGCCGTCCGGCTTGCGGCCCACCGTGGTGCTAAAAGACCATCAAATATCGGGCGTCGCATGGCTTCAGCACCTGTTCGGCAAAGCGCCCGACCACTGCCGCGGCGCGGTTCTCGCCGATGACATGGGGCTTGGGAAAACGCTGCAATTGCTGACGCTCCTGGCCTGGGCGTTCGAAATGAACCCCTCCCTACCTCCGGCTCTGATCGTCGCTCCGGTCTCGTTGTTGGAGAATTGGGAAGACGAGGCCCAAAAATTCTTCGCAGTTGGCGCGCTGTCGTTGCTCACCGCCTATGGGGATTCTCTCGCATCTCTGCGGGTTTCACGGGACAATATCGACGACCAGCTTAAATCCGAAGGAATGGTCAAGTTCCTCAAACCGGACTGGGTTGGAACCGCGAACGTTGTTCTCACGACATATGAGACTTTACGCGATCTCGAATTTTCCTTCGGCGCCGAAAAATGGTCGGTCATGATTTGCGACGAGGCGCAGCGGATCAAGAATCCCAACGCGATGGTCACTCGCGCCGCCAAGAAGCAGAACGTGATTTTCAGGGTCGCCTGCACAGGAACGCCTGTCGAGAATACGCTAACCGACCTTTGGTGCCTGTTCGACTATGTACAGCCTGGTTTGCTCGGCGCGCTCAACGATTTTGGGCGTCGCTACCGCCGGCCGATCGAGGCGGAGACCGTCGAAGAGCACGAACGAGTTGAGGAGTTGCGGACGCGAATCTCGCCGCAAATATTGCGTCGCACGAAACTTGAGGTCGCCAAGGACCTCAAGGCGAAGATAGACGTGCCAAGCAAGGTTCCTTTGTCGGCTCAGCAACGCGCGCTTTATGCGAATGCCGTCAACCTATTCAAAACCCGCGATCAACCTGGCACGGTCTCCCCCTTTAAGAACCACCTCGGTCTGCTGCACTACCTGCGGCTAATTTGCACCGATCCTCGGCGGATCGGATTAAGTGTCTTCCAGCCTGAAGCGCTGGACCAATACGAGATGCGGGCCCCGAAGCTTGCATGGTTATTGAGAACATTAAAGGACATTCGAGCGAAAGACGAAAAGGTCATAATTTTTTGCGAATTCCGTGAAATTCAACGGATGCTGCGCCACTATGTCGAAGAGGTATTTGGATTTGCACCTGACATCATCAACGGCGACACCTCGGCCTCGGCGAAGCATGTCGCCAGCCGCCAGAAGCGGATCACGGCGTTCCAGGCAAAGGCGGGCTTTGGCGTCATAATCCTTTCTCCGGTCGCCGTCGGTTTCGGCGTGAATATTCAGGCGGCCAACCACGTCGTTCACTACACGCGCAATTGGAACCCAGCCAAGGAGGATCAGGCCACCGACAGAGCGTATCGCATGGGTCAAACCAGAGAGGTTTATGTCTACTGTCCTATCGTCGTCGCCGAAGACTTCACCACTTTCGACGTCAAGTTGGACAGGCTCCTGACGGTCAAGCGGGGCTTAGCCGTAGATATGCTGAACGGAGCCGGCGATGTCGCGCCGGGAGAATTCGCGCTTGAGGACGTCGTTCCAGGATCGGGCGACGAGGCGCTATCATCGCCGATAACGCTGGATGACGTGATCCGGATGGACTGGTCTTATTTTGAGTGCCTCGTCGCCGCCATCTGGCAAAAGCGGGGCTTCAAGACTGTATACCGGACACCGCAACATGACGACGGGGTAGACGTCGTCGCGATCAGCGGCTCGGCGGGCGTTTTGCTTCAATGCAAGACTTCCGGCTCGGATGGGAGTTTCCTGAGTTGGGACGCTGTCAAAGAAGTCGTCGCGGGAGAGGCCGCCTACCGAATGCGGCATCCGGGGGTCTCCTTCAGGAAAATGTGCATAACAAATCAGTTCTTCAATGACACTGCAAAGGCGCATGCCGATCTAAATCAGGTCGAACTACTCAACCAAAACAATTTGGACGACCTATTGCAACATCATAAGGTTACAACGCTCGACGTCGAGAAGCTATTATATGCGGAATGGGAGAGTGTAGACTGATCCAGGCTTTACAAATGCTGAGCTCATTCGACCATCAGCATCACACCAGCGATTGGTTGATGCAGGGCGAGTCTGATTGGTTTTGGAGTCGATAGCGACCCGGCGATCGCCTCGCGATAGCGACGAAGCTGACCAGCGTGCTTTCGGGCTTGTTCGATCCACTGAGACCGACCGCCGGGGAAGCTCTTGTGGTCGACCACGACGATCATGTCGGTGGTCTCGACGATGACGTCGATGCGACCCGAAAGCGTTCGATGCCCCGCCCGGTGGATGACGGGCGCCTCGCGCCTGAGCGTCGCGCCCGGCCATTGCTGGTCGACGAAATGTCAGTGGATTTCCGCTCGCCTGATCTCGTTGGGTTCCAGCAAGCCCTTGCCTTCGTTCGGGAGATCGAGCGACCGCGGATGCCCACCTTGGTCGCCCTGGACCAGCCGACGATTGTTCCCAATGAGTCCGGCATGCGACCGGTCGAGAAGAGCGTGGCGAGCGTGATCTCGTGGATGGGCGGTGGCGTCCAGCCGGCCAGTCGGGGTAGGCTCGCCATGTTCGGTCCACAGGCGCCGATCTGGGCGTTCCTGAAGAAGCTCGGGGCGACGGAGAATCCAGAGGCATCTCGGACCGCGATGGAAGGGCGACACGTGATGGAAGTCTTTCCGGCGCTCGCCCTGGCGTCCTTCGATACAAAATTCTTCGGCCGGCTTATGGGCCCTCGATACAATCCCGTCCGGCGAAAGACATTTCGGCGCGACGACTGGCATGCAGTGATCGCCGCGGCGGGTGCGGAAGCAGAGCGTTTCAGATGTCGTCCCGTCGTCGGCTGGCTTGAAGATTTAAGAGGCCTGGCGACGCCCACAAAATCCACCCAGGATCGTCTCGACGCCGCGCTATGTCTTTTGATTGCGATCCGATGGCGTCTGGGCGCCCGCGACGAGTCGATCGTCCTCGGCGACTTGCAAACGGGCTACATTGTCGCTCCAGTCTCACCGGCCGTTATGGCGCGGCTTTCGCAGGATGCATCTGGCCGCGGCGTGCCAGTGAATGCGCTTTAGGCTGACCCCCTGACCGAGTTGGCCGCTCGGGCCAAAGTCAAAATCTGCCAATTGTTTGCCTATGGGAATCGTGTTGACGTGTTCGAGCGACGCCGACGTCGACGCCCGGATAGCTCGCCGCTCACAAATCCTTGGAACGGCAACAAAAGGACAACCTTCCCGCATGCCTTCAATTTCAGCCGATAACGCTTCCTTTCAGCATGGCCCGATTTCTTGCCTCTCCTGCTTTCCCAAAGGGAGCGTTTCCGGCTGCGTTCTGGAGAATGACGGCTGGCGGGTCGACAACAACCCCGGCTACTGGGGCGCCGCGAACCCGGAAGTGCTTGTGTTGGGGTTCAGCAAAGGCGCAAACCAGCGTTCGTCCTTGGCCTTCGAACAGATCGCGTTTCATAACGCGCGTTCAAACCTCGCGGAAATCCTTGGCGCGCTCGGTCTCATCGGAGCGGCGACCGACATCGACGCGTGCTTCACGGCGGCCGAACCGAAGCTGGGGTTCGCCTCGGTCGTTCGCTGCGGTCTCGGCAAAGAGGTCGCTCCTGGCAAATACGCGACCTCCGGCGACGTGGTGCGCTCCGCGATCGCCTCGGATAGTGCGGTTAGGCGCTTCTTCGACGGGTGCACCGACCGCTTTCTCAAACATCTTCCCACCAGCGTACGCGTGGTCGTCTTCCTCGGGCTCGACGGGCCTTATCTCGAAACGCTGTTCCAGCGCGTTAGCCAACTGCATCCGTCGGTGCGCCGCCTGAACGATCTGGCGTACGCCACGGAGGCCGTGACGTTCGTGCATGTCATTCATCCCTCGCCATTGGCGACGAGCCATCGCAAGGCGTGGCTTCGCGACGACGATTCTTCGCTTGCAGGGAAGCGTCGGGAGGTCCGCGTCGCGCTGGGCAAGGTCTCGGATGAAGAGGCGGCTCGTTCTCGCCTGATTGCCGCGACACCGAAGCTCGAACCTTCGCGTTTACGCGAAAAGAGCGCCGTACCCGTTTTCACGCCGTCGGCGAAGATCCAAGGTAACCGATGTTTTCAGGCCACGTCCCTGAGCGGTTCGGACTGCGCGTAGGCCCAGGGGAGGAGATCGTCGATGGCGTTGTTGGGATGGCCGTTGACGATTTTGGCGAGCACGTCGGCGAGGTAGCCGTAGGGATCGACGCCGCAGAGTTTGCAGGTTTCGATCAGCGACGCGACGACCGCCCAGTTGTCGCCGCCGCCGTCCGAGCCGGCGAAGAGGGCGTTCTTACGATTGAGAGCGATCGGGCGGATTGATCGCTCGACGGTGTTCGAGTCGATCTCGATCCGACCGTCATCGAGGAAGCGGGTCAGGCCTTCCCAGCGCGACAGCGCATAGCGGATCGCCTCGGCGAGCTTGCTCTTCTGGCTGATGAGCGCGAGTTTTTCGCGCAGCCACGGTTCGAGCTCGGCGAGGATGGGGCGTGACCGCTCCTGTCGAATGGCGCAACGTTCCTCTGGGCGACGACCGCGAATATCCTTCTCGATCGCATAGAGCGCCGCGATGCGCTGAAGCGCCTCGCCAGCGATCGGCGACGCATCGGCGGCGGCGAGTTCGTAGAAGCGGCGGCGCACGTGCGCCCAACAGAAGGCGAGGCTGACGTCGCTCTTTTCGGCGAGCGCGCGGTAGCCGACGTAGCCGTCGACCTGGAGAATGCCCGTGAAGCCGGAAAGATGCGCGATCGGCTGCGACGCCTTTCGATCGGGCGCATAGACATAGGCGACCGCTGGCGGGTCCGAACCGCCCCAGGGGCGGTCGTCTCTCGCATAGGCCCAGAGCTGGCCGGTCTTCGTTCGCCCGCGCCCGGGATCGAGCACCGGGGCCGTCGTCTCGTCGGCGAACAGCTTCGTCGAAGACCGCAGGTCGGCGAGAATGCGTTCGCGAACCGGGCGCAAATGGAAGGCGGCGCGGCCCACCCAGTCGGCGAGCGTCGAGCGGTCGAGGCGCAGGCCCTGGCGCTCGTAAATCTGCGCCTGGCGATAGAGCGGCAAATGATCGGCGTATTTGGAGACGAGCACGTGCGCCACCGTCGCTTCCGTCGGCAGGCCGCCCTCGATCAGGCGCATCGGCGCGGGCGCTTGCACCACGACGTCCTCGCAAGCGCGGCAAGCATATTTGGGACGGCGCACCACCAGCACCCGGAACTGGGCAGGAATGACGTCGAGCTTCTCGCTCACGTCTTCGCCGATCCGATGAAGCTCGCCCTTGCAGCACGGGCAGGCCTTGTCCTCGATGTCGACGATCGACTCGAAGCGCGGCAGATGCGACGGCAAGGCGCCGCGGTTCGTGCGTCGCTTCTTTGCCGCGACCGCACGTTCGGCCGGGGATTGTTCTTCAGCCTTCGCCGCCGCGCCGGCCTCGCTCTGTTCGACCTCTTCGAGCGCGAGCAGCAATTGATCCGCCGGCAGAGTTTCGGCGCGCCGGCCGAAGCGGTGGCGCTGCAACTCCTTGATGATCTGGACGAGCCGCTCCGAGCGAATCCGCTCGGCGATCAGCATCGCCTTGAGCGTTTCGGGATCGTCGGGAAGTGCGTCGACGGACTGCGTCATGTCCGCGACGAGACCATATTTTCCGCGACTTTGCGACGATTTTCGACGACCTGATTCAACGTGTCGCAGGTCACCCCGCCAACGGCGGCGCCGCCGTCTCCTTGGCCGCGCGGACGCGGCGCCAATCGAGCCCTTCGAGCAACGCCGAGAGCTGCGCCGCCGACAATCTCATCACGCCGTCCTCGATCTTCGGCCAATGGAACTCGCCATCCTCGAGCCGTTTGCCGAACAGGCACACGCCGGTTCCGTCCCAGAACACCATCTTCACCCGGTCGGCGCGGCGGGCGCGGAAGACGTAGATCGCGCCGTCGAACGGATCGGCTTGCATCTTGTCGCGCACCAGCGCCGCCAGCCCGTCCGCGCCTTTGCGGAAGTCGACCGGCTTGGTCGCCACCATCACGCGCACCGCGCCGGTTGGACCGATCACTTGGCCGCCTTCAACGCGCCGACGATCGCCGCCACCATCGCCGCGTCCGCGCCGCGCCAAATCCACACGCTCGACCCGTCGACGTCCAGCTCGATCGAATGGGGTCGCGAAGTCGCCCGCTCCGAAGGCGCCGCCTGCAACGAGACACGCTCTCCATCGGCGGCCTCAACGACTGCCGGCACGAACGGTGGCGTATCTGCGCTCGCTTCGGATCGCTGTCGCGCTTCCCGACGCCAGGTGAACAATTGCTGCGGGGAAATCCCGTATCGCCGCGCAACTTCGGAAACGACGACGCCCGGAGTCAGCGAGGCTTCGATCGCTCGCGCCTTCTCGTCCTCAGACCAGCGCCGTCGGCCTCCGCCGCCCGTGATCACCTCAACCCGACGCCCGGCGGCGGCCTTAGGCTCAAGCTCACAATCAAGTCTGGACACAAGCCGATCCCCAAATCAGGGCCTCAGCCTCGCTCACCGCCGCGCAAAATTGAAGGTGGGGTCAAAACATCGGTTACGATCCAAGACCTCATCGGTATGGTGCAACTGGCGATCAAGAATGGATCGTTGGTCGCCACGGAAATTGGAAACCTTCGCGATGACGGAGACGAACTTAAGAAGCTCTTCCGCATGCGCCGCGCCGACGGCGAGGAGTTCGCGATCACGCGTACCGGACTAGACTATCGACTGTGGTCGTCTGTGTCGCCCACTCGGGGCATTGCGGTGGCCGAGTCTATCGAATATCCGCCGACGAAAACGCGGCACTCAAATCTGGGTTGCATGCCGAAACTTCGTGGCCCCAAAGGCCGCAATCTTGGCGCTCGCGCCTGGAAGTTACGGTTTAACACGCCGCAGGACGCATTGAATTTCATCGTCTAACGGCCTTACACCTTACCCCCTGAAATCATCCTAAGCCATCGGCTAACGGCCGTCGGCAGGTCTGGCGGCCGCGGGTCGACCAAGTCGGGCAAGTACGCCTGACACCGCCGCCCCGGATGTTTTTCGCGCGTTCTCGGGCACGCGGCCGAGATTGCCTCCAACACGTCCGCCATCGCGGCGGTGCCAAATCGCTCGGCGAGAACGGCGAGACGATATCGCCCGATCCGGGGGCAGTCGCGGCACGCGACCTTGACGCCGAACTCCTAGGGTCGATGCGCCTTGCCGCCACACGCCGGGCGCGACGAAGGGCGGCTCAGAGGAGAGGTGGACCTCGATCTCGGAGACGTCGCGCCCGGTTGCGTTCTCGACTGCCAGTTCGCGGATGATCGGAACAGCGTTCTGGTAAAATGCGAGGTTGACGTTCTCGGCGGCCGAACAGGCGACCTTCACACCACCTTTCAGCATCTGTACCCCTCAGTTTGCCCGAGCGTATCATGGGGCGCCGCCTGGAAGAAACAGCCAATGGTCCACAGGTCACGATCATTTCTGGGCGGCCTGGGCGGCCTGGTAGGCGAAGCAGCGTCAATGGTGCATTCTGTGCGCGGTGAAATTGGGGGGCATCATTGGCATACCGCTTCGTCCATGCCGCAGACGTTCACCTGGATTCGCCGTTGCGCTCACTTGCGCTGCGCGATCCTGACCTTGCCGATCTGATCGGCAATGCGACGCGGCGCGCCTTCGTGAGCATCGTCGACCTTTGTCTCGCAGAGAGAGTCGACGCTTTGTTGCTGGCTGGCGATCTCTATGACGGCGACCAGACATCCATGAAGACCGCCCGGTTCCTGTCGGAGCAGATCCGCCGCCTGGACGAGGCGGGCGTTCGTGTCTTCATAATTCGCGGCAACCACGACGCGCTGTCTCGAATCACCAAGGAATTGATTTTCCCGGATTCTGTAAAAGTGTTTGGCGGGCGCGCCGAGGTCATCATTGTCGACGCGCCGAGTGGCGGCTTTCCCCTCGCGATCCACGGCCTGAGTTTTGCCCAATCGCATGCTCCCGAGAACCTGATCGGCAAATACAAACCCGCGGTCGACGGCGCCGTAAATGTGGGGATCCTGCATACGAGCCTCGCTGGGGCGCCCGGACATGACCTCTATGCCCCGTGCAGCCCGGCCGATCTCCAGGCGACGGGCTTCCGCTATTGGGCGCTCGGCCACGTGCACAAGCGCTCGGTCATCGAGGGAAGCTGCACGATCGTAATGCCCGGCATGCCTCAAGGGCGGGACATCGGCGAAGCTGGCGCCAAATCCGTGACCCTGGTCACAATTGCTGACGACCAATCCATCCGGATCGAGGAGCGTGTCACCAGCATCGCTCAGTTCGGGCGAATCGGCGTCGATGCGACCGGCATCGCGGATTGGCGAACTCTGGTCGCCGCGCTCGCAAAAACGATGGAGCAGGCTCGGACCGAGGCCGTATCGGAGCACTTGGTTGCGCGGCTATTCGTAAAGGGCGCCACGCCGCTCTCCTGGAGCATTCGCCGCGATGTTGATCTCCTAAAAACAGAGGCCGATGAGCGCGCTTCGATCATCGGGGGGTGCTGGGTTGAGAAGCTGGAGGTCGGTTGTCAAGCGCCCAACGCAGTGGTCGGCGCAACGGCCGATCCGATCAACGAGTTGCGCCGCCTCATCGACGACGAAGTCTTCCGATCTGACGCCTACCAAGCAGAGGCGGAAAGCATCGCGGAGGAGTTGAGGGCGCAGCTTCCGCA
>JBEKLU010000128.1:0-27366 GCA_050010035.1 Roseiarcus sp. | reverse complement strand
GGGTTGTGTCGAGCGGCAACGTTACCGACGACATGTGGCAGAGGTATATCGAGGATCAAAAGCCCGAGACGCCAGACGACCATTTCAAGGTTGTGTAGCAGTCGACCCAAGGGGTCGACCTAGTCCGGCTTCAAGCCGTAACCTGAAGCCACCGGCTTTAGCCGGTGGTCGTTCACGACGAGTGTTCGGACCCGGTAAGCGAGCAAACCGGCATCCGATGTCACGACCGAACCGCGAAATTGGAGCATCAGCCGGCGGTCGAAATCGAGCCTGAGCGCCTCGCCATTCGATTCGCCCGCCAGGTTCGCCATGACATCAGCTTTCAAATCAGCCTAACGTTCTGATTATTATAGCTGAATCGTCGAGGAAGCGCCTCAAATTATCGCGTCATCTGGTGAATGCGGGTCTTCACCACAATCGCGCTGCCGTTCTTCACCACCACCATTTCGACGCATGCATCCGTTTCGAACGATCAACTCAAGAGACCATGCATCCTGCAATCCCATTCTCTGCTCGCTTCGGAACCGCCGGCTCGCGGGCGATCGTCCACTCCGATCACCGTGTTGGGCAATTGAGGGTTCCGCTCATCGTCGCGCACTTGTTCTCCAAATAGAGGATGGAGCCCTTCGTGCTCGCCGCGTCGTTTGCGACGCTCGACGTCGCGCCCGTGATCGTCGTGATCATGTTGAGGAACTTGGTGATCTCGACCTGATCGGCGTTATCGACATAGATGATGTCGTTATCCCGCATCGGGAAGCGGCGCGCCGCGAAGAAGCCCGACGGATCGCGGAAATTCACACGGAAAATGGTCGGGATATCCTCGCGATCCGCAGGGAAATTCGAAACGTCGGCGCCCATTTTTTCCAGCGTCGATCGCGTCTCGATCCGGTAGACAAAGACTTGGCCCGGTTCGGCGCGGCTGTCGAGCAGGCCGCCCGCCTTGCCCACGGCGTCGCTGAGCGTCACGTCCTCCTGCAGGAACTTGAATTGGCCGCTCGCGCCGGTGGCGCCGAAAGCCATGAAGGCGCGCTGATACTGATAGACGTAAAGCGTGTCGCCCGGTTCGACGAACACGTTCTCTCTGGGGTCCTTCACCAAATTGATAAAATAGACCGTCCCCTTCAAGCCGTGGCGATGCAGGGTGACGAATTCCTCGTAGCCGGGATTGCGTATGCCGCCGGCGCGCGAAATCGCGTCGAGCACGCGATCGCCCGCCGGATTGATCGCGATCTTGTTGGGATTGTTGACGTCGCCGACTACCGTGACTTGCGTCGATGTCTGGCTGACGATGGCGACGACCGCCTGCGGTTCGATCGCGCGATCCTTCAATCTGTTGATGATGTCCTGCTGAATGGCGGGAGTTCCGCGATTCAACACCGGTATCTGCCCCGCATAGGGGACCGTGATAAAGCCCTTGCTGTCGACAGTCTGGTTGGGCAACGAAACAAAATTGCCGGGCCTGCTCCCCGCGTCGGTTGGGATGAACAGGCCGCCCGCCTGCGCCTCGAACAAGGTCACCTGAAGCGTGTCGCCGACGCCGACCTTGATCTCCGGCACCGGACCGTGCCCTGCGCCGAACGTGCGGAACAATGAACCCGGACCTGGATCGTAGATCAACGGCAAGACGACGCGATTCAAATCGACGAGCACGTAATCGAGAATCGCGCCCCCGATCGACGTGTTCAACGTCACGGCTGCCTGCGATTCGACGGTGCGCCTTGACGGCCCGCTGTCCGGAATCATTGAACAGCCGGCCACGGCCGATAAGGCGACCCCGATGGCCGCGAAGCGTACCAGACTACGCGTCATTAAGGCCCCCGCGCCCGATTTGTCGCACCTTGATAGATTTTTAACCCACCGCGCCGCAATAGCAAAGCCCTCAGTTGGTCGGGCTTTCGCCAGCCTTGGTTAATCGGCCCGCTTTCGCTTGGATCGGCCGGCACAACCCTTCACGGACGTAGATTTCAACCCTGAATCCAAAGGCTTACAGCTGTGTTGCATCGGCGCAACGCTCGTCGGCGAAATCCCCGACGATCAAATGCGGCCGCCCGAAAATCGAACTCGCGGACGTTTCATCGACCAATTCTGCCGCGAGAACCGCAAATGCAACTTTTCGTTAACCTCTTATTGATAGTTGTTAACCATGCGACCTCGCGTGATCTGGTCCACTGAATTGTTTTTGGCGCGGCAATGACCTTTGCGGCTCTTCTGACAGCTGGACTACTCCTCGGACTGAGTTTCAACGTCTATGGGGTTCTGGCGCTGGCGCTCGTTGTCTCTCCCGTCTATTTTGCCGAATCCCTGCAATTTGGCCTCCTGCAAGCCGCAGTCTCGACATTGCTGTCCGTAATAATATTCGAGTTCGGCTATCTCTCGGGCGTCGTGGCGCGGGACCGGTTTCTCCATGGCATTGAATGGGGTCGGAACTGAGTTTCGATGCGCGGGCGCATCCAGACGAACAGCCGCACAAGCTCACTTCCAACACGCCAAACAGCGTCGACAAGCCCGCCGGCGACGTTATAGCCCGTTATCGGGATTTTGCGCGCTGGCGGCGCGTCTCCTTGTCATCACGGTGCGGAACTGGAACGACCTGCTCCGAATTGCCGTCAAGCCCACAGAATTTACGCCGCAATGGCCGAAGGTTTGGCCGGCTCACGGCGAGCCCCACCACGCCGTCAAACTTTCGATCGACCTTTACCCGTGAAGACTGATCCGCCCGCCTTTCGAGGCCAATCCTAATAGGCGTCGAGGCGAAGCAGCGCCACGCAGGTCATGGCCATGATTTTCAGATCGAGCGTCAACGACCAATTGTTGATGTACCAGAGGTCCCTCTCGACGCGCTGCTCCATTTGCGCCAGCCGCCGCGTCTCGCCCCGCAATCCCATGACCTGCGCGGCGCCGGTCACTCCAGGCTTCACGTGGTGCCGAAGCGCATAATTGTTGATGCGCGCCTTATATTCTTCGTCATGGGCGATCGCGTGGGGCCTTGGCCCCACCAGCGACATGTCGCCGCGGACGACATTGAACAGTTGCGGCAGCTCATCGATGCTCGTCCGCCGCAGCATCCTGCCGACGCGAGTCACGCGCTCGTCGCCCGGTTTGGCCTGAACGATCGAACCGCCGTCTTCCAGCGCCGTCATCGTCCTGAATTTGAAGATGACGAATTCCCGATTGTCGAACCCGCAACGCCGCTGGCGGAAAATGACCGGGCCGGGACTGTCGAGCTTGATGACGAGCGACGTCACAAGCAGAAGCGGCGCCAAAACCACCAACCCCGCGACGGCGATTGCCATATCGAGCGCGCGCTTGAGAGCGCGCTCCCTCGCGCTCAGCGGCCCACGCTGGATCGTCACCGAGAAATGGCGGGCGAAGCCGCGATCCCTCCGCTGGCGAAGGACATTGCGAATCTTATGATCTGCATGAAGCCGAACGGGCAGTGGCGAGACGCGCAGCAGGTTGCAGACCTCTAGCAGCTCCCGGTCGCGACTCCACGGCATAATCAATGCGAACTCCACGGCATGAAGTTGCCGCGAGGCTTCGATCGCTTGGGCGATCCGGGCGCGGTCCTTTTCGCTCAACCCTCCATTGCTTGAAGCGCCGTCGAGACCGAACCGCGCGATCTCTTCGATCTCGAATTGCAAGAAGTCGGACGCGCCCAACCTCTCCAATTCGATGACGTCGCCGAGCGTCACCACCCGCCGCCCCCTGATGACGCCCTGACGAATTCCATAGCGTGACGCGGCGGCGACGATGACGCGGCTGGCTGGCGCGGTTACGAGCGCAAGCGCCGCAAAAACGATCATCGCGCCGCGCGAATAATCCGTCGCGATCTTCAGGAGGAACAGGATGAAGATTACGGCGAGTAGGCTGCCCGCCAGCACCGACATGACTCGAGCCAGGTGATGGACCGGCGTCAGCAGAGCCTCGAGTCGATAGAGGCCTACTATGCGCGCCAGGAGGACGAAAAGAACGGCGGACATCAATCCGATGCCGACCGCTCCATCGGGCCAGGCAAAATTGCTCGTCGCGTAATATCGGTAAAAGAAGTGCGCCTCGACGCTCGCTGTCAGAAGCGCCCCTACGTCGAGCGCCGCGGCGATCGACGGGAGCGCCTGACACGACAAACTCCACGAGCGCAACGCTCGAGGCGCGACGTACGCTGACTGGCGAGCAATATGCATGATCGCCCCCACGCCGAAAAATGCAACTCTTACAAAATAACGCCGGTTATTAACAGTTTTTTTACCAACCGGCAACGCTGCGTCGATTCGTGGTTAAAGGAGACGCAACCAACGCTGTCGCCGAGGAGATGGGTCTGGATGTCCAATTGCCGGAGCGCGAAATTTTCTGTAGCGAAGTTCGTGAGAGGGCCGATCCATTTCTTTCCGTCAATGCGCCGTGATATCTTGTTTTGGCGTGCGAAGGGGCCGGATGGTCAACTCGTGGGGCAAGAGGCCATAAATGGGCTGGGCGCAGCGCCGTGGGCGGCGCGCTTGCGGATTTCGTTTGTCGTTGGCGCGGCTGTGATGTCCAGACGTCCGCGAGATTTCATGTTCGGCTGGCTCAAGACCGTTGACCGTCGCGAGGTTCGCTACCCCCCGGGCCCGGAGGGAATGCGTCTTTATGCTATCGGCGATATCCACGGACGCTCCGACTGCCTCCGGCGAGCGCACGATCTCATCGACCGCGATATCGCGGAACGAGACGCCGGCGATCGGACATTGGAGATTTATATCGGCGACTACGTGGATCGCGGTCCCGACTCCAAAGGGGTGATCGATCTGCTCGTCGCTCGCTCGATCGCAACCTCCACGGTTTTCTTGCGCGGCAACCACGAGATCGTCATGGAGTCCTTCTTACGCGGGCAGATTCCCTTCGAGGACTGGCGCCGCCTAGGCGGGCTCGAAACGGTCCTTTCCTATGGCGTCGACGCCCGCGGCCTGTTGGAGAAAGGCGGCATCCGGCCGCGCGATCTCGCCGAGAAGGTTCCCGTTTCGCATCTGCGCTTTATTTCGTCGTTGAAGAGCGTGTACACGGCTGGCGGATATTGCTTCGTCCATGCGGGCATCAGACCTGGCGTCGCGATCGAGCGCCAGTCGATAGGGGACCTTGCCTGGATCCGCGGCGATTTCTTGAATTTCACCGGAAGTTTCGGATTCATCGTCATCCACGGACACACGCCCGTGAAGAGCATCGACTTTCTGAGCAACAGGATCAACCTCGACACAGGCGCCTACATGACCAATCGGCTATCCGTCCTGCGTATCGACGCCGAAGGCGTGTCCGCCCTAGAGCCTGCGGCAAAATGACGCTGGCGCTTGCGATCGCTCCGCTAGGGTTTCGAGGTTGGCTGGCGAGAGTCTTCCTCGCCGCCATTGCATTCACCGTGTTGGCTTATGGTTCCGCCTCGACGGTGCAGTCCCGCTTTGCCGCGATGGAATTCGGCATCCTCGCCATCTTCTCGGCCTTGCTTCCGAACGGCTCGTCGCGGGTCGGCCGCGTGCAGGCGGTCGCGGTCCTCCTGCTTGCTGGCTTGCTCGGCTACGCGGCGTTCCAGGCGCTGCCGCTTCCCGGCGTGGACTTGGCGAACGGCGCCTGGAAGACGGTGAGCGAGAACGTCGGTCCGGTGCATGGAACCATCTCGGTCGCCCCCGGCATGACGCTCGATGCGCTGTCTTCCTTGGCGCTGCCGTTCCTCGTATTCATAGCCGCGCTGGTGTTCTTTCAGGGCGACGACGAGGCGCTGTGGCTATGGCGGGCGCTCGCCTACTTCGGGGCGGCGTATGCGGCGTTCGGCCTCCTGCAGGAGTTGCTCTTTCCCGACCAACTCCTCTTCGAAGCGAAGAAATACTACGTCGGATATCTCACCGCCACGTTCGTCAACCGCAACACCGCAGGAACCTTTTTCGGCACCGCCCTTCTCCTCAACCTCGGGCTCGAATTCAGCGAGTTGCGAAAGATCCGCATCGACAGCTTCGTCAGGAAAGCGCTCAATTTCGACATCGGCTGGCGTGACGGGAATGCGCTCGTGTTGGTTCACGCATTTTCTTGCCTCGTCGTCGCCATGGCGCTGTTCCTCACGCAATCGCGCGGGGCCGTCGGGGCGACCTTCATCGCGTGCGTCGCGGCTATCGCCCTGATCTCGACGCGGCGGCTGACCGCCGGAAAGCCGAACGGCGACTTCGTTCGTTGGCGCCGTTACGCCGTGCTCGCCGCCAGCCTTCTCGTCATTGTCGGCCTGTTCGCGCTGTTCGCCGGACGGTCGGTGTATCGCATGGAGGAGCAAGGCAGCGACGACGGGCGTTGGTGCGCCTTCTCTTCGACGCTCGCGGCTATCAAGGACAATTGGATCTTCGGCACGGGACTGGGCGCGTTCCAGGATGTGTTTCCCGTTTACCGCGACTCCGATTGCGCCGGAATCTTTGGCGTTTGGGAGAGGGCGCACAATGTCTTTCTGGAAGGCTGGCTTGGCCTCGGCCTGCCGTTTCTCGCCGCCCTGGCTATCGGCTACTTGGTTCTGGTCGGCGTGTTTATCCGCGGCATCAAAGTCCGTCGCAAATTCCGCTTCATTCCGGTGATGGGACTCGGCGTGCTGATCCTCGCCAGCTTGCACTCGATCGTCGATTTTTCGTTGCAAATTCCCGGCTTCGGCGTCTACTTCGCGGCTATCATGGCTGCTACAGTGACTGTATCGTTGGGGCGCCTACGCGAATAGGCGTAGAATGTCGCTTGGAAGTAGGCGATGAAGTAGCCTCGAACGAAATGTGGGAGAGGTGCGATTCCAGCTTGGCGCGCGGCGTCCGCGATCATCGTCATGGCTTGGCTCGTCGAAGGCGCCGGCGCGCAGCAAACGATTTCGCGCGCGACCCCGCCGCCGACGTCCTCGCCCTCGCCCGTTTCCGATCAAACGCCCGCGGTCGAAGCGGACGGCAAAGACGATCCCACGGAGAGCGTCGATTGGCGGGAGCGCGTGAACGCCGCGCTGCAGCGTCACGCCGCCTGGCTTGTGTGCGTGAGGGCGAAGGGACGCAATTGCTCGCGAGAATCGGCCCCTGATCCGATGGATTTGTTGCTCAACGACGAAACGCTGGTTAACGGCGATATTGTCTCGACCCCGGAGGGCCTCAAGGTCTTTCGCGGGCAATCGAATATCCCGCACAGTTTGGCGGATTTTGAACCCGCTGCGCCCAGGTTGGAATCCTCGCGCCCCAGCCAATAATTTCAAATGTTTATCGATTATTTCCGATCTCTCGCGAACTAAGAATTCGCGCCGAGAGAGCTCACTTTGGATCGTCGCGCAAGAATCGCGCTGATCGGCCCTTCGGGGTGGATAATGTTGAAAAACTCGGAAAACGAGCGGTCGGGCAAATCTCGACCTCGCGCGCCGAACGTCAACCGGCATGAGGCTTGCTGCCCCAGGCGTATCGCTTCGGGGTTGTCGCAAAACGCGACTGTTGGACGTTTATTCAAGACAAGTGGGTCGAAATGCCGAACTCTGCTGACCTCCACTCGCCCAATAACGAGACAGCAAACCTTCGCGATTTTTTTCGGCGGCTGAGGAATCTTCCGTGGGCGAGCATCGTCATCGTCGGCCTCGGCTCGTTGGCGACAATTCTTTGGGTCGGTTTGCTAGCCAGGCTCTTGTGGATGCTGATGTAATTCCTCGACAGCGTCCCGTTCTCGAGCGTCTCGCCAGCCAGAAACTTCGATGCTATCTGACGCTTGAATGCGATGCCTTGGGATCAATTCACGACCACGGGCTTTCGTCTTTCGAAGGCCCGGTTGTGGGTCCATTGCCGAGTCCACCCTGTCCGCTGCGGGACGCGCGCGCCACATCGTTGGTCGGCGCCTCTAATCGCAATTCAGTTCACCGACTGCTCGTATGTTGTTTGATGAAATTCTTGAGCTGTCTGTCGAACTCACCCGTCTCATCGACGTCAAGAACTCTCATAGCCCGTTCGACCAATTTTGCCCGAATGGGCGTGGGCACTTCGTCCCAGCAGGAAATAACCGCCGCGCCAAGACGCCGAACGATATGTTCTTCGTCTTCAAAATAGATCAAGAGCTTTTTCTCGCCGCCTTCCATCAGTCGCCCCCGTGCGTCTCAACGGCAAGGTTGTTTGGCTAAAGGTGCTTGGACCTGTGCGTTCCTAAGCGCTCGTGACATCAAACAAGAACGTTTCGGGCCGCACCCATCGCATTTGCATGGATGAAAGCCCTTTTGGACGCAGCGGCGCGAGACGGCGGCGGCCAAGTGAGCGTTACGCATTCAAACGAGTGATCGGGGGAAAGGCATGCGGTCCGCGCATTCCGGGCCCAATACGTTCAAGACCAATCAATCGCGCTCCTCGCAAGCCCGAGCTCTTTCGATTTCCTGGAAGGCCTCGGCGCTTGCCTCCCGATCGAACGTGACCGCTATGCCTCCTTCGAGGTGACGAGAAACGTGAGCCGGTTGCTCTCCGACTGTCACAGCCGCGCCAACGGGAGGCGCGACGTCAACATAAAGCGCCGCGCCTTTGGTCGACGCATCGATCAAACTGGCGCTGAATTCTCGCCCGTCCGACGACCGCAACGTTGTGAGCTCTTGCGCTTGGTCGACGCGCTCTTGGCTGCGCTGCTCAGGCAACCCGTCCGCTTGCTGCCTGACGAGCCAATCAATCTTCTTTCCGATCTTTTGTAGCCTGGACGAAGGAACCCGCAAATCGATAGCGAACCAGTCGGCCGCACGGCGCACGATGACGCCTTCGATCCTTCCGAGCTCTTGTACGTAGGCGACGACACGCTCTCCCAGATCTCCCACCATCGGACCTCGGATGGCGACGCCGATTGAGGAGACCTCGACAATCTCGCAGGGAAATTCCATTCCATCTGCGAGCAAGTAACGGCCGGGCAGCGTCAGAACGACACGATCACGTCGGCGGCGTTCGGACTCGGGCTCACTTAAAGGCATAACGCCAGGACTCCCATCCCTGTGACTCCAAATATGCCCTAAATCGGTGCTGGCCGATCCTCGTCGTCATGGAGCTTGAAAGCACAAATTCCGCGAAATCTGTGGGCGGGCACGACAAAGCCCTCTTTACCGAATGCACATCGTGATGCCCATTACGTCAGGTCTAATGGACCAATATAAAAGTACGCCCAGCGGAGCCATCCGATTCACTGAGGCCTGAGATTATCAGCTTGAAACGCTAACAAGACGTTGCCGCGCGCCTCGGGCTGCGAAACAGCGTGGGGCGCCAACGCACGTCGGCGCCATAATTCATTGAATAGTTTAATTGATTGGGGGGTCAACTCGGCGGACCGAACCTTACTCTGGCGGCTTTCCGCCACGCCTGCCTGAGGTCGAACTTTCGCGCGAGCGATTGTCAACGGCCTCAAATTTCAAATCGACGCGCAACTGTCGAGTCGCCGGCGGTGAAGTTGGCGACGACGAAACCGGAAACGGGCCGTTTGACGATGTGCGCGTTTCGGGCCGCCGATTAATCGAGGGACAATTCCGCTGGGGGCAACAGCGCCGATCTCGTCGTCGGTTCGTTTTTGCCATCGCGGTCTTGCGCGAGGCTTGAGCGAATAGCTCGGGGCGGCGAGCCGTGACGCGAATTTGTGACGCTTGAATTGCGCAGATGGTCGACTCGAGATCTTGTGACGCGCCTTAGGCGGCGGACCTGGCGGGCTCGCGTTCGCGCGACTGAACCCGTTCCTTCGCCGGTAGCGGCGATTTCCTCTCTCGCCGCGCGACACCGCGAACACCGTCCGCTCGCCCACGAGCGCCGCCGCAGGTCCGTGCTTCAGGTCGTCGCCTTTCCGCGCAGCGGGTTTGCGCGAGTTGCTGTGGCCGTCGTTTGGGAAATCTCCGCTGGCAAATTCGAGGCCATGATCAGTTTAGTACCAATTTTTGCTATCCGTGCGACTTGATTCTGGCATTTCATTGCTGCCGACCTAGACATCGGCCCTAGTCGGCGACGCACTTTGGTAACCTTGCCGCGCGAGCGCTCAGAAAGGACTGGCGTTCCGCGCGAAGGAGAGCGTGTGTGTGAGCGGGAGCGGTTCACGAAACCGCCCGGCAAACCCTTCGCCCCGGCGATCGTAACGATCCGGGGCTCGTGTCAGTGAGGGGCCCGGAATGGCTGGGCCCTTGCAGACACCGAGGGTTCAACCATGTCGATCAAGCTCACCGATACGCAGCTCCTGATGCTGAGCGCCGCCGCACAGCGCGAAGATCGCATTCTGGCAATACCGCCAAAGCTAAAGGGCGGGGCGGCGCAAAAGGTCGCGGCCAAGCTGATCGCCGCAAGCTTCGTGAAAGAGATCAAGGCGAAGGCGGAAGCGCCAGCGTGGCGCCGCGATGCCGAGAGCGGGCTATCCTTCGCGCTGAAGCTAACGGCCGCAGGGCTGAAGGCGAGCGCGACCGACAATGGCGTCGCCGCGAATAAGTCGGCTAAAACGGAAATGGCAAACGACGGCGCCAGCGTCGGGAGCAAGCCGCCAGTGGCCTCAGCGCCTCGCGACGGAACAAAAATATCGCGAGTGGTCGGCCTGCTGCGGCGCGACGACGGCGCGACGCTCGACGAGGTCATCGCCGCGACGGGATGGCTGCCGCACACTTCCCGGGCGGCGCTGACTGGCCTTCGTAAGCGCGGCTATGCGATCGAGAAGCGCGTGAACGCGGAAGGACGACGGGGCTACGTCATCGCCGCGGCTCCTCAGGGATCGACGACGTGAGGCGCGAGCCGAACGACCCTTTTGCCAAAGTCGCGCCACCGGGGTCGGCGCCAGCGCGGGCCTCGGTTGGCGTCATCGATCGTCCTCAGGTCGACGCGGAAATCGAGGCTCTGGAGAGACTCGGCCTCGACGGGCTTCGCCTGCAATGGCGCAATCGATGGGGCCGGCTCGCGCCGGCCCGTCTTTCTCGCGCGTTGCTTTTTCGCCTGATGGCCTATCGCATCCAGGCGGACGCGTTCGGCGATCTGGATCGGCAGGCCGCCAGACTGCTCGATCGCCTGGCGGCTAAAGAGACCGGGGACCATGCTTCGGGCGAAACGAAAATGGTGGAAGCGTCCAACCCGTCCACCCCTTCCCCGTCCAAGGCGACGGCATCGGAATCGCCGCTGGTCTTGAAGCCGGGCGCTCTGCTGACGCGAGAGTGGCAAGGGCGCATCGAGCGCGTCATGGCGCTCGACGGGGGCTTCGCCTGGAATGGGAAGACCTATGCCAGTCTTTCCGCCGTGGCCTTCGCTATCACCGGCGTGAAATGGAACGGCCATCGGTTCTTTTTCGGCCGGCACGGTCGCAACCGATCCGATCGAAGCAGCGCAAGAGGAGCCGCAACCGAGCAGCGGAAGATCGAGCGACACCCGACTTCGTCGTCCGAGGTGACGCCATGAAGCCGGCGACCCCAAAGATCCAACGCTGCGCGATCTACACTCGCGTCTCGACAGACCAGGGCCTCGAGCAGGAGTTCAACTCCCTCCACGCTCAGCGCGAGGCCGCCCAGGCCTACGTGAAAAGCCAAGCCCACGAGGGATGGAAGCTCGTCCGCGATCACTATGACGATGGCGGCTTCTCCGGCGGTTCAATGGAGAGACCGGCCCTGCAGAAACTGCTGGCCGACATCAAAGAGCGCCGGATCGACATTGTCCTGGTCTACAAGGTCGATCGCCTGACCCGATCGCTCACCGACTTCGCCAAGCTGGTTGAGCTTTTCGACCAGCACGACGTCTCCTTCGTCTCGGTGACCCAGTCCTTCAACACCACCACCAGCATGGGGCGATTGACCCTCAACGTGCTGCTGTCCTTCGCGCAGTTCGAGCGCGAGGTCACCGGCGAGCGCATCCGGGACAAGATCGCCGCCTCGAAGAAGAAGGGCATCTGGGTCGGCGGGGTCGTGCCATTGGGCTATGAGGTCAAGGACAAGAAGCTGCTCGTCAATGAGGCGGAAGCAGGAACCGTCCGAATGATCTTCGAACGCTACCTCGCGCTAGGATCATTGCCGGCGCTGCAGCGGGAGTTGAGGGCGCAAGGGATCGTAACCCGAAAGAGAACGTTATCGTCGGGAAAAATAATCGGGGGCGTGCATCTGACCAACGGCCCCTTGGCCTACTTGCTTCGTAATCGAACCTATCTCGGCGAGATCAACCACCGCGACAAGAGTTATCCTGGGGAGCATCAACCGATCCTTGACCCGGCCCTGTTCGATCAAGTCCAGGCCCGGCTCGACGAGAACCGCCGCATCCGTCGTCTCAAGAATGAGCGTTCGCAGGCGCTGCTTCTGGGCAAACTCTACGATGATCGCGGCAATCGGATGACGCCGAGCTATGCGATCAAGAAGGGCGTTCGCTATCGCTATTATGTCTCCTGCGTTCTCGCGCAAGGCCGCAAGGACGATGCGGGTTCCGTTTCCCGCATCGCCTCCGACGCGATTGAGACCATCGTCCTGGACGCCTTAGCGAAGATCCCGGCAACAGATGCGCAAGCGACAAGACGAGATCGTCCTACACCCACTGGCTTGGGCGAGAAGCCGCGTTTGGACGTCGACGACTTCACTGAACGGCACCCTGATCCAGAGCCCGACTGGGAGCGCGTCGAGCGGCTTGTCGACAGACTCCTGGTCTGCAGCCAATCGGTCGAAATCCGCTTGGCCGACGGCGCGGATCTCTCCGTTCAATCCAACGTCATCACGATCCCCTGGTCGCCCGCGACATTCCGACGCAAGCGCGAAGTTATCCAGCCCCCGGATGGTTCTTCCGCCGCCGCGCACCCGATTCGTGCCGAGGCGAGGACGAAGCTTCTTGCCGCCATCGCCAAAGGGCGGCGCTGGTTCAACGAAATCGTTTCCGGCGACGCCTCGGACATCGAATCGATCGCCGCACGCGAAAGGCTCTCAGAGCGATCGGCGCGTATGATGTTATCTTTGGCGTTCCTTGCCCCCGACGTCGTCAAAGCCGCGGTCAATGGAACATTGCCCCGAGGTCTTGGCGTCTCGCGGCTGACCGAACTTCCCGCCAGCTGGAATGGCCAGCGCCAGACGCTCGGCCTCGCGATGTCGCCCTCAAGTCGAAGCGTCACTGCCCGACGGTCCTTCAGATCGAACCCACACGAGGCCACGACTCGGCGTCGCTAGGCGCTTGGCGCTCGAACTGAACATCCGGGGCGCTCACCACTGCGCTGGCCCTGATCGCAGCCGTTGCATCTGCGTGCGGCGAAATGGCCCCTCAGACCCGCCATGCGAACCGATCTCCGATGCATTCGCGAGTTTTAGCGAATTCAATTCGTGCGGCGACAATCCAAGTTTTCGCATCGCCAACCAGGATGACCATTTCGGAATCGAACCGGTCTCCCGAGAACGGCGATACATCCTCGCACGGAAAATAATTTTGCGCTCATGGAGACCGGACCCGGAAGTCGTAGCCGGAGACCGAATTTCGCGGTCTCTGTCGGTCTTCGCACGCCCACAGTCCGCACATGTCCCTGATATGTCGGGCACATTGGCGGAGACAGAAAGCGCAGTAAAATCAAGGAGTTGGGTGGTGGCGGACGCAGTCCGCGCGAACCGGTCTCCGGCGCGTTTTTCCCATTAACAGGGAGAAAAACAGGGACGGCCGCGAAATGCCAAGCGCCGGAATCACCGCATTCGGGCCGATTGCCGGGGGACTCCGAGGGTTCTGACCTCCACGGTTAGAGTTTCGGAACAGGGAGACAAAAGGATGAGAACAGGGAGCGACCCCCCTTCTCCGGCCGAAGAACCGCGCGCGCCAGCGAGGCGAGGGGCGGAACCTCGAAGCACCGACGATCGACGGCGAGCGCAGGTGTCGGCGAGCACCCAAAGAGCTAGCGTGGGGGGATGGAGGGAACGACCACGTGGGGTCGAAGATGCGCCGGTCTGCTGCGGCGCTCCGGCCGCGCGTACGGGCCGCAGCGGCGGACCGCGGCACGAGCGTCTCGACGGCCTTGGCCTAGCGGTCGGCGAGCTTCGAGGAGCGGCGGCCCCGGCGCCAGGGTGGCGCGGCTGTTAGCCGAGCGCTGAGGCCACGGCCGTCGGCGAGCTGCCAGCCTGCGACGGCGCTCCAAGGGGCCGAGAAGTTAGACGGCGGACGGCGCCGCCCCCTCCAGCGCCCTCCGCACGGAGAGATCGTGGAACGTCTCCCCCGTCTCCAGGAAGACTGCCGCTTCGCCCGTCGCGGCCTCATAACGCCTTATGATCACGTCGACGTAGAGCGGATCAAGCTCGACGCCGTGGCAGACGCGGCCCGACTTCTCGGCGGCGATCAAGGTCGAGCCCGAGCCGAGGAACGGATCGATCACGATGTCCCCGCGGTTAGAGAGGTCGAGGAGCGCGTCCTCGAGCATCGCGGTCGGCTTGACGGTCGGATGATCCTGCAAGCCGCGGCGGGCGTCGGAGCCCAACGACGAGGCGCCGGGGTACGTCCACACGTTCGAGCGCGAGCGGCCCCTCTTGCCGAGCTCAACATTGTTGACATGGCGGACGTCGCCTTTCTTAAACAGCGGCAGCAGTTCGTGCTGCGAGCGGTAGAGGCTCCCCATCCCCGCGTTGGTCTTGGCCCAAACGATCAGGTTGAGCGGCGTGAGACCCAGCCGCGTCGCGGCCGTATGGACGGTCGGCAAGCCGCGCCAGTCAATGAAAGTAGCGAAAACGCCGCCCTCGCAGATGTGAGGAAGGGCGGCCTCGATCGACGCGCCGATGAAATCCAGGAACTCGCGGCTGCTCATCTCGCCCGAGGCCATCGCGAACTCGCGATGAGCCCCGCCCGTGACGTGACCGGCGATCGGAACGTTATAGGGCACGTCCGTCAAGATCAGGCGGCCTGGAGACGCGCCGCCCATCAGCCGGGTGAGGATCGCGGGATTGGTGGCGTCGCCACAGATCAGGCTATGGGTCCCGAGTCGGAAGTGGTCGCCCAGGCGGCTCATCGCCGATCACGATCTGGTCGATTTCGTCGGACGAGAAGCCCGAGATCTCGATCGGGGCTTCAGCCAGAATCAGCTCCTCGAATTCGATCTTCAGATTGTCGAGGTCCCACTGGCCTTTCTCGCCGAGCCGATTGGCGGCGAGCCTAAGCACCTGCTGCTCAGCCCCCGACAGGTGATCGATGCGAACGCAGGGGATGTTCGATAGCCCGAGCAGCTTGGCCGCCTCCACTCGGACCTCGCCGTCGATGACGACATTGTTCTTGCCGACGAGGACCGGAACGCAAAAGCCGAGGGCGCTGATCGTCGCGGCGACTTCGCGCATGTGGACGGGATCGCGCTTGCGGACGTTGCGCGCAGGCGACCGAAGTTCACCGAGCGGCAGGTGGACGATCTCCAGCGGCGGCAGGACGTCGTTGCGCAGGGCGCGTGGCGCCGCGCCGGGCGCCGCCAGCCGCGCGAACTCTTCGCGCCGCCGGCGGCTCTTGCCTTTCAAGGTTTCCTTGAAGGATCGCTCGATGGCGAGCGAGTTGGGATCGACTCTGGTCATTGGGCGTCTTCTCCTGTCGAAACGACGAAACGTCGCGGCGGCGCGCTAGTCGTCGTACATTTCGCTGCAGCCGTAGCCGCCTTTGAAGCGCCTCGGCCCTCGCCTTGGGGCGGACTGAGATCGCTGCGCTTCCACGAGCCGTGCTTGGGTCTCGGGCGACCACCGCCCATAACGGTCGGCGTTGGTGCGAGCCGTGTAGACGACCTTGTCAAGCCTCGCTCCAATGACGGCGAGGGCGTCGACCTGATCGTCGTGTTTGCCGTCAGGAAACAAAGCGAGTTCAGAGAGAAGGCCGTCCAGCCCGGTCATCGCGTTCGGAATGCGAACCCGGCCATCGTAGAGGTTCATCATGGCCAGACGTAACCGTTCCGCCTTGAGGCCCTCGGCGTTCGAGCGCTCCATCGCGCCGCCGGGAAGAATATTGGTCATGCCACGCCGCTTGAGATCCTGGAGCACGCCGAGGCCGATGCCGTTGCCGTCGATGACGATCAACGCCGGCTTGTCGACACGGTCATGGGTGATGATCGCCTCACGAACGTCGGGCAGCTCGAGCCGCGTTCGGACAATTCCCATGAGGTGGACGATGTCGCCCGCAGGCGATTTCGAGAGGCCGAACTTGAGACAGACGGTCCAATCGCCGCCGTCCTTCGTCGCCGCTATATCCCACGAATGGATCGTGCATTCGAACGCTGGCGGCGTATCGTACCGATGGAGGCGTTCGATCGAAACGTGTCCCGTACCCGAGTAACGCGGACGCTGCTGACATTGCGCGTCGAAGACCGCCGAGTTGATTTCGCGCCGCAAGCTGTCGACGTCGTCCTGATTCTTATAGGCGGGGTTCAGCAGATCGCCCTGCTTCGCCGCCCAGAGCACGTTCCCCCGATGATCGAGGTACTTGAGATCCTTTTCGGCGATGAGCGGGAGTTTCACGACACGCCACCCTCCCCTTTCCTCGAGCGTGCCGCAGAAATCGTCCGGGGAGAGCCGATGCATGACGACGATAATGGCGCCGTTCGCCAGCAGGCGCTGGGCAACGACCCCGTCGTACCAGTCCACCAGCTTTTGCTTCGCCGCCGCATTGTGAGCTTCGTCGGGCTGCATCGGATCGTCGAGGATAATGAAATTGGCTCTGAAGCCTGCGATGTCGCTGCCCACCGCGGTCGCGTATCGGCAACCGCCTCGGCCGGTCTCCAGGCAATCCTCAGCCGTCTTGGTCAGAACCGTGTCAGGGAACATCGCGCGATAGAGAGGCGACTGCATTACCGTTCGCGTCATACGCCCGAACTTATGGGCGACGTCGTCCCCGTAGCTGGCGCAGATGAACTTGTCGGCCGGATTCACCCCAAGGCGCCACGCCACGAATAGCACCGAAATAAGCAGGGATTTCATATAGCCAGGCGGCATATTGACGATGAGGCGGAGGCGGTCGGGCTGGCCGCTCCTCATCATCACAGCGCAGATGAAATCGATGTAAGGAGCGTAGGCGATCGATTTCCTATTGTGGAGAATCGGGAATGCGAGTTCGACAAAGGTCGCAAAATCCGTACGCGCCAGCGCAATAAGCTCTTCCGGCGAGAAGCCGAAGCGTTCGTCAGTCGTCTGAGATTGGCTCATCGCTCGCGGCCTCCTCGATGTTGCGCAAAATGCGCTCGGCGATGCGCCGCACGGCGCTGGCGTCCAACTTCGGAATTTGGAGTTGCGGCTGCGCCCCGGATTGAACGTCCTCGGCCTTGGCGACGTGGTCGAACATGAGCTTGGCGGATTGGGCATTTCCTTGCGCCGCTTTCCGCCAGTGTTGCGCGACGGCGGCTCCCATCGCGGTCGTCGTTCTCTCGCGGCCCCCCTCCTTCACCTTGATCTTCTTGTTCCCCTCTTTCTTCACGATGCTGGCGAGATTCAAGCTTCCCTTCGGGCGGCCTTTCAGGTTGCCGCTTTGCCCTTCTTTGAAGCGGCTATGCAGGGGAGCGCGCCCAGGACCAACGGCATAGTCGTCTTCCGGCAGGTCATCGTCAGTCATGGCGGCCTCCGACAACGAAAACCGTCGGAGACGCGGCGCCGGTCAGGGTCTCGGACTTGTTGAAGAACCGCGCCGCCGGCCTCGGGCTGGACCGACAGTTCGAGCAGTCCACAAGAACCCGCCCTCTCGGCATGTTGGGCAGGCGGACGGGCGCGCCAAAGCCGCCGCTGGAAAACGACTTCGCCGAAAACAGACCGCATGCCCTATGTTCTTCCCACATCGACTTCGCAGCTCCCACTAGGGCGCTGCCGCGTCAGACTGCAGGCGTGCAAAGGCCGGGCGCGACAACGCACAAATTTTGCGTCGCCACCTCCGCAGCCCTCCTGGCTTATCGGGAAGTGAACTCCGTCGATCATGAGCAAATGTCGATGCGTCTGGCAAGCCAAAAAGCATGCCAAGCGACATATTTTTCATGATTTGCGGGCGATTCCGCGAGCTAAACAACGTTCAATAAGCCCGCATTGGAATTAATCACCGTTCAATAGATCCGGGCGCGGCTCAGAACCCTCCGTCGCGAGCGCCGCAAGGAGGGCCCCTGCATACCGAATCGCGGTGCGGCGCAAATGGGCGTCTGTCGGGATCAGACGGCGCTTGATCTGGAGCGACAGCTCCGTCGAATTGGCCAAAAGCTTCGGAGCGGCATCGGGGGGATAGGCGCGAACACGGCGTATGAGGCTGTCGGATAGATTCTTGGATATTCCGTCCCGACGGCTCTCCGCCTCGACCATGATCATGCCTAGGATCACCGTCATGGCGACATCCAACCGGCGCGCCGGGGAAGTCACCCCCCTCGCGCCAATCACCGGCGCCCTGAGAAGACCCTCAATGAAAATGGGGCAGACGAGATAGTCCGCCGAGAGTTCGAGGGCGATCAGCTGCGCCAGCGGCTGCTTGCCATTTATCGCTTTCAGCAGCTCCAGCAATAGATCCCGAAGGTAGCCGGCCGGCGTATCCCGCCGTCGATATGGCCGGATGGCGCCTGCCAGCGTTGCCCAGACCATTCGGGCTTTGAGTTCCCCCAGTCCGCCTTTGAGGTGAGCGTAGATGGCTCCTGGCGAGACGCCCAATTTCTTGGCGACGAGCCGCGCGCTGAAGTCTTGAAGCCCGTGTTCCTCGAGGACCGCGAATCCGGCCTCGACAATGTCTTGTATCGTGAGATCGGCGCGTTGGCCGGGCTTCCTGGCGGGCTTGCGCCTTTTTAGGTCCACGCCATCACGTACAAGGAGAGCCATAGTCCTACCGAGCCGGGGCCTCGCCAGAAGCTCCCCCAATAGCATTGATTTCAGACAATCCGAAGCTGCTCGATTAACCACGTGCGCCGTGAAAGGCGGCGTTTTCCAGTGGGCGCGAGGCCCATGGCGCCAAAATCATAGAGCGCGTCGCCCGGGTCGGGCAGATGGATGAATTTCGTGCGCGCGACCTCCTCGTCGCATTCGGCCTTTGCCTCGTGCTGTCCGCGAAAGTTGCGATCGATTAACGGACATGGCCGAGCGCCTTGCTTTGGGCAACAATGGTGGCGGCGTCATAGGCCGCATCCATGAGTTCATAGAGATAGAAGTTATTTATGCGCGCCATCGATTACGATGCGGCTTACCCTTCGGCGCGCTCTCCGATTTTCTGCCGCGAGGTGATCGCGACCTCGCATCCGCTCGCGTCGCAGGCTGGCATGGCGATGCTGATGCGCGGCGGCAATGCCGTAGACGCCGCCGTCGCCGCCGCGATGGCCCTCACGGTGGTGGAGCCGACCGGGTGCGGCATTGGCGGCGATGCCTTCGCCATCGTCTGGGACGGGTCCGAGTTGCACGGTCTGAATTCCTCGGGCCCTTCGCCGGCCGCTTGGACGCCCGACCGCTTCGCCGGGCGTGACGCCATGCCGCAATTGGGTTGGGAAGCGGTGACCGTTCCGGGCGCCGTCGCGGCCTGGGCGAAGCTGGTGCATCGCTTCGGGAGATTGCAATTGGCTGAGGTCGCGGCGCCGGCGGTCCGCTGCGCGCGGATGGTCATCAGCGGATCCTCATGACAGGGCCGCCTCGACAAACCGGGCGATTGCGAGCAGACGAGCATCGCAGCGCGGTCCGGCGATCAACTGGGCGCCGATCGGCATGTCGTGCGGCCCGTACCCCGCCGGCAGGGTGAGACAAGGCAGCTGCAGCAGCGTCCAGGGCCGGCAGAATACGGGATCGCCGGTGGCGTCGAGACCAAGCGGCGCCTCATCCAAGGCGGCGGGGGCAAGCACCGCATCCAGCTCCGCCACGGCGACGGCGACCGTGGCGCCAATGCGTGTCGCGTCTTCGCGGGCAGCGTCATAACGTGCAGCATCGATTGCCGCCCCTTCGTCGAGCAAGGCGGCGAGCGCCGGTGACAGGGCCGCGTGGTGGACGAGCCGCTCATATGCGAGCGCGCCGGCAGCCTCGTAGGCCATCACGGTCTTGTGCGCCTCGACCAGCCGTTCGAGTCCAGCGGGCAGCTGGAGCGGCCGGAGGGTGGCGCCGCGTGCCTCGGCCCGCTGTGCTGCGGCCTCGATCAGACTGAGCGTTGCGTCCGAAGGCGATGCCGCACCGGGCAGGGTCAGGCACAGACCGATGATCGGGGCGGTAAGCGCCGCTGGCCGATCGAACTCCGGACGATCGCTGAGAACGGCAGAGAACAGCGCCACGTCATCGACGCTGCGGGCCATTACACCGATCGTGTCGAGGCTATCGGCCAGCAGCTTGGCTCCGGCGCGCGGTATCGTGCCGAAACTCGGCTTGAAGCCGACTATGCCGCAGAACGCCGCCGGCCGGATGACCGATCCCGCGGTCTGCGTGCCGAAGGCGAGCGGTACCATGCGGTCGGCGACGGCCGCGGCTGAACCGCTCGATGAGCCGCCCGGCGTGCGCGCCGGGTCATGCGGATTTGCGGTCTGGCCAGGATGATAGGTCGCAAATTCTGTGGTGACCGTCTTGCCCAGCACCAGCGCGCCGGCCGCCCGCGCCAAGGCCACCGCTGCCGCATCGGCGCTAGGCCGGTGGCCGCGATAGATCGGCGACCCATACTCGGTCGGCAAATCAGCCGTGTCGATCAGATCTTTGACGCCGATCGGCACACCGTGAAGTGGCCCGCGCCGCGTCGTGAGGTCGAGCGCTCGCGCCGCCGCCAAGACCTTGTCCCGGTCGAGATGCGCCCAGGCGCCGACGACCGGTTCGCGCTCGGCGATGCGCGCTAGACACGCATGCGCCGCGGCCGCGGCCGTGAGACGCTCGGCGGCGATCTCATCGCGCAGCTCTCGCGCGCCCATCCGGCTCGGATCGATCCTGCTGTTCATCGTTTTCATCCGACGTTTCCCAGATGGACGGCCAACGGCGCTGTCAAGTTACGGCCCTTGGACGCTTTATAGGCGCTTTTTAGCTGTTTTGGCTCGACGGCGAGAAACGCAAGCCATTGATTTTGCTCATGCGGGTCGAGGGGCTGCCACCGCTATTGACAAGTAACAAGTGTCAACGTGACAACGCCGCCGCGACCCGTGGCGTTTCCTCGACCTTTTCGGCCGCGATCGCAGTCGTCGCCTCGTGCGAGGGCGCACGTTCCGCCGCCATCGGCCGCCGCAACACCGTCAGCACGCTGCCCGCGAGATCGCCCGCCCAGCGCCGCACCTCAGCGCGACGCGGGCCACCGACGCTACGGGATCAATCCCGCCGTCGAGAATGCCTTGATCCCACGTGACGGACAAGGCGTTTTGGCGTTTGGTTCACGGCACCGCGCTCGCAAATCCCCAATTGCAACCGGACGCCGCCATGCCATAGGGGCTCTCGACACCATCCGCCTAACACTCGCCAGGAACCCCTACTCATGCGGGGGCCCGAACCTTATGCGGTTCGCCTACATCGGACCGCTCGGTTCAACGCAAGGAGGTCCTATGTCAGGCAATGTTCAACAGCTGCGCGAAAAAGGGAGCGAGTCCGAAAAGATCACTATCAATCTGGGTTATGTCGACCTTGGCCGAATCGACCTGCTGGTCCAGGAAGGGTTCTACTCCAACCGTACTGATTTTATCCGGACTGCGATCCGCAACCAGCTCGCAACGCATGCCGAGGCCGTCACAAAGTCGATCATTCGGCACACGTTGGAACTTGGGCTGCGCGACTACAGCCGCGCTGATCTCGAAGCGGTCAGGACCGCGGGGGAGAAACTTCACGTTAGGGTGGTTGGGCTCGCTCGCATTGCACCTGATGTTACGGCCGAACTCGCCCTCGCGACTATTGAATCCATAACTGTGCTCGGCGCGCTCCAAGCCAGCGCAGAGGTCAAGTCGGCGCTAGCCCAACGCGCCAAGTTGGGGAGCTAGCGCGCCTAAAAGGAACAAATTCATGAAAGTTGATTTCGCCGAGGCCATGCGGCTGGCCACGCTCTCAACGCGCGCGAATGACGTTGTGAAAGCGACGAAGATCATCCTGCATGCTGTTACAGGGCGGCCGCAGACCGCCGAAGACGATACCGCATTCTCGAACAATCCGGCCCATGGGCCGAAGTTGCATTCGACGCTCCGCTTGATTAACCCTGATCCAGAATGCGTTGAGGCCTCGCCTGAGAGGCAGCCTTCGTCGATCACGCCGAAAACTGCGAGGCCCGCCACGAACTTCGGCGCTGTTGAACGCTCACAGCGCCTGCGAAAGCCGCTGGGCGAGGTTCTGCGGGCTTTGCGCGGGGGCCAATCGACATCGTCTGCTTTCCCTACAACGCACGCGTTTAAGCCGCCGAGCCCGCCGCCAGCGCCGGATGGAGCACAATTCCTGACGCGATCCTTCACGTGTGCGGCTGGTACGCGGGACTATAAGCTATACATTCCCGCTTCGGCGCCGGATGGTCCGCGCGGCCTGGTCGTCATGCTGCATGGGTGCAAACAGGATCCGAACGATTTCGCTGTCGGCACAAACATGAACGCCATCGCTGAGTCTCATGGTCTGATGGTCGCCTATCCTAGCCAGGCGCGCTCCGCCAATACGTCATCATGCTGGAACTGGTTCAATCCCGCTGACCAATTCCGGGATGCCGGGGAGCCTTCTATTATTGCTGGACTGACGCGAGATATCGTCTCAGCATTCGGCCTTGATCGTCGCAACGTATTTGTGGCCGGCTTGTCTGCTGGCGGCGCCATGGCGGCGGTGATGAGCGAGACCTATCCCGACCTCTACGCCGCCGTCGGAATTCATTCGGGACTGGCTTATCGGTCCGCGATAGATGTGATGTCTGCTTTTGCCGCCATGCGCGGGCCCGTCGAGCTTTCTTCAGCTGAGGAGCTGAACGTGGCGCCGGAAGCAAGGCCTCGCGTCCGCACTATTGTCTTTCATGGTAGTCGAGATCGAACGGTTCATCCCGCGAACGCCGACCGGGTCGTCGAAGCAGCCCGCTCGCAACTCGCGCTCGAGCGCGACCGGTTGGACTCTAACGGTTTCACACGCGGTCGCCACTACACTTGCACAATCTTCCTCGGCCCGGATGGCGTTCCGGTCATTGAAGTCTGGCGGATCGACGGCGCTGGACATGCCTGGTCTGGCGGAAACCCCAAAGGGTCGTTCACAGATTCAAAAGGCCCCGACGCATCCGCAGAGATGGTCCGGTTCTTTCTCACCCATGCGCCATTCGGTAGAACCGTCGTGTAATTTTGACGTGCGCATTTCTGCACCTTAGCTGTGGACCGCTAGGCGAATGCCCGCTTTGGCTCGACTCGCGACGATCAAGATCGTGGCCCGCCGTTGGCTGCTTGACCGTCTCGATGGGGTGGAGAACGGCCGGTCCCGATCTGCTCGGCGATTGGCGCCTCTGGGTCGCAGCTAGACCGCCCGCTGCTGATGATCGCAGGCCCGAGAAATGTGGCGGCTGGTAACCGTCGCGCTTGCTGTTATCTTGCTTTCTGGAACCAGCGCTCGGCTTCCGCTTCGTCCTTTGCGACGCCGTCGCCATGGTTGTAAGCCTCGCCGAGACTCCTCATGGCGAAGACATTGCCGGCCTCCGCCGCCTTGCGAAACCAGCGCACGGCTTCGACCGGGTCGCGGGCTACTCCATGACCGCTGAGATAGGCCTCGCCGAGGCGTTCAATGCCGATCGTCCCTCCGGCTTCGACCGCCTTGCGGAACCAACGCATCGCTTCGGCCGGGTCCCTGGTGATCCCAATTCCGACCGCATAGGCTCTGCCGGCGGATGTTATGCCCAAGACATTTCCCGCGTCGGCCGATTTGCGGGACCAGCGCAGCGCTTCGACCTGGTCCCGCGGCAGGCCTTCGCCATTTTCGTAAGCGAGGCCCAGTCGATGCATCGCCGCGCTATTGCCGGCGTCCGCGCTCTTGCGATACCAGCGCAAGGCCTCGGCAAAATCCGGCGTCGCGCCTCGTCCCGTTTCATAGGCGAAGCCCAAAATGTTCATCGCGCCGGCGTGGCCGTCGGTGGAAACTACCAATCTAGTTGAGGTCATGGACACCAAGCTCCCGTTGAGCCGGTCGATTTTGTGATAGGCGAAGCGATACGGATCACAGGGGATTCGATTTCAGATTATGCCGCGCTCGCTCGTGCCCGTGGTCACGCCGCATGGCTCGCTCCGCCTTGATCAGGGTGACAGCGAGTTCGTGCTGGTGGGCTCGCTCGCCGACCGGCTCGAGAAGAGCTTCGGACGGGGGGCTGGCCATGGCCTTCTGCAACTCGGCGCGGGCGAAACGGGCAGCGTATTGTCGCCCGCTCTAGCATGGTGGCGTGATTTCGCCGTGCGCTTCATCGCCGATCTCTGCGCGCTTGGCGAAGGGGCGGAGCCGGCCAAAGCCAGGGACCTTGCTGCGCCGGCGCCGAGCGAGCTCTCTGGGCTAATCGACGAAGCTCCGCCCATGCAGGGGGGCGAATATCTGCGCCCCGAAGTCCTTGGCAAGCTGTGGCGGGAGATAGGCCTCGCGCTGGAGGTCGAACTCTCCGAAGGAGGCCTCTCCCTCGACGACTTCTTGAAGCGGCGCGACAGTCGCTGGCGCCTCGTTGGACGCGTGCATTTCAATCTGGCGGAAAATCGCCGGGACGCGGCATTCCCGTTCGCCTTCATGGCGACTTACACGTCCGGTCTGGCCGCGAACGGCGCCTTGCGGCATCTACCCTTGGGCCAAGCCTTGCGCGAATTCGCGGGCGCGGGCGACAGATCCAAGCTCCTGCGGCTCCTGGATCCCGTCAGTCAGGCAAGCGAGGCCTGCCCGTGGCTGAAAGCCATCGTCGATGCGGGCGAGATCTTTCATCCCCTTCGGTGGACCCCGCAAGAGGCGTTGCGATTTCTTCACGACATCGACGCCATGGAGCGTGCCGGGCTTGTGATCCGCATGCCAGCCAACTGGCGCATGAATCGGCCGAGCCGTCCACGCGTGCAAGCGACGGTCGGGTCTACGTCCACCTCTGTCCTTGGCATGGACGCCCTGCTGGATTTTCGCGTCGGGGTCAGCCTCGACGGCGAGACGCTGACTTTCCAGGAAATCAACGAACTCCTCGCCTCCACCCAGGGTCTCGCGTTGCTGCGCGGCAAATGGGTCGAGGTCGATCCCACGCGGTTGCGAGCGACGCTCGACAGATTTCAGGCGATCGAACGCCTGTCGGAAAGGGAGGGGGTGCCCTTCGGCGAGGCCATGCGCTTGCTGGCCGGCGCACAGATCGGCGCGGGCGCCGGCGAGGCGCCGACTGCGCAATGGGCGCATGTCGAAGCAGGCTCTTGGCTCGCCCGAACGCTTGAGGGATGCCGTAGTCCCGAAGGCTTGGCTCAGGTAAAGCTAGGCGAGGCTTTCAAGGCGACGCTGAGGCCGTATCAAGAGACGGGATTGCGGTGGTTGCATCTCCTGACCCAACTCGGTCTTGGCGCGTGTCTTGCCGACGACATGGGGCTGGGCAAAACAGTTCAGGTGTTGGCTTTGCTGCAGGCGCTCGCCCCCCAGGGCGCCGGATCGGCAAGATGGAGGCCGAGCCTCCTGGTGGCTCCGGCGTCGCTTCTGGCCAATTGGGCGATGGAAGCTGCGCGGTTCACGCCGCGCCTCAAGATCTCGATCGCTCATCCCGCATTCGCCTCCCCCGACGAATTGAGCGCCATGAACGCGGAAAGCCTCGCGGCGACCGATCTCGTGGTGACGAGTTACGGGACACTGCTGCGCCAAGCCTGGATTGGCGAAATGTCTTGGCGCCTCGTGATTCTCGACGAAGCCCAGGCGATCAAGAATCCAGGCGCAAAACAGACCAAGGTGGCGAAGTCCTTGAAGGCCAAGGCGCGCATCGTTCTCACCGGCACGCCCATCGAGAACAATCTGCGCGACTTGTGGTCGATTTTCGATTTCCTCAATCCGGGCCTGCTCGGATCCGCCAAGGCCTTCGCCAATTTCGCCAAGACGCTCGCCACGCAGCCCCATGTCTCCTATGCGCCGCTGCGTCGGCTCGTGCAGCCCTATATCCTGCGCCGGCTCAAGAGCGACAAGAGCGTCATTGCGGATCTTCCCGACAAAACGGAGATGAAGGCCTTCTGCCATCTGACCCGCAAGCAGGCGGCGCTTTACCAAGCCGCCGTCGTCGAATTGGAAGAGAGCCTCAAGGAATCGGGCGAAGGGATCGCGCGACGGGGCTTGGTGCTCTCCTCCCTGATGCGGCTAAAGCAGATTTGCAATCACCCCTCGCAATGGCTTGGCGACGGCGCCTACGAAGAAGGCGAGAGCGGCAAATTCGAGCGCCTGCGCGAAATCGCCGAGGCGATCGCCAGCCGCCAGGAAAAGCTGCTGGTGTTCACCCAGTTCAAGGAGATCATTCCCGCCCTGGAAAGGCTGCTCGAGTCGGCGTTCGGAAGCCCCGGTCTGGTTCTCCATGGCGATACCTCCGTGGCCAAGCGCAGGGACCTCGTGAGGACGTTTCAGGAAGACGAACGCACACCGTTTTTCGTGCTTTCTATCAAGGCCGGCGGTTCCGGGCTCAACCTGACCAGCGCGGCGCACGTGGTGCATTTCGATCGCTGGTGGAACCCGGCGGTCGAAAGCCAGGCGACCGATCGGGCCTACCGCATTGGGCAGAAGCGCAACGTGCTCGTGCATAAATTTGTATGCAGGGGAACGATCGAGGCCAAAATCGATCAGCTGATTGAATCGAAACGCCAACTGGCGGACGATTTCCTCGGGGCCGGCGGCGAGATAAATCTGACGGAAATGAGCAACGGCGACCTGTTGCGGCTGGTCGCTCTCGACCTCAACGCCGCGATGACGGAGGGGGCAGCGTCATGAGCTATTATGGCTTTCGTCCTTATGTGCCCGTCGCCAAGCGCCGGGCGATCGCGGCGCGAGAATTGGAGAAGCTGAAGAAGAAGGGCCGAACGATTTCGCCCGTCGTTATTGAAGGCCGCACGATCGTTCGCACTTTCTGGGGCAACGCCTGGTGCGAGAATCTCGAACGCTATTCCGACTACGAGAACCGCCTGCCGCGCGGCCGAACCTATGTGCGCAACGGCTCGGTGCTCGATCTCCAGATCGAGCGCGGTCAGATCCGCGCAATGGTGAGCGGGTCCGAACTCTATTCGATCGAGATCAAGATCGACACGATCTCCAAGTCGGGCTGGGCCGCGATTTGCCGGGACTGTTTGGGCTCCGTCGGCTCGCTGGTCGAATTGCTCCAGGGAAAACTGTCGAAGAACGTCATGGAGCGCGTGTGCCGCGAGGGCGATGGACTCTTTCCCAGCCCTCGCGAGATCAAGATGAAGTGCTCCTGCCCGGATTGGGCGGACATGTGCAAACACACATCCGCTGTCCTTTACGGCGTGGGCGCCCGGCTCGACGCGGAGCCGGACGTTTTGTTCGCGCTGCGCGGCGTCGATCGCTCGGAGCTGATTGCCGGAGCGGGGACAAACCTGCCC
>JBEKLU010000127.1:0-15593 GCA_050010035.1 Roseiarcus sp. | reverse complement strand
TCTTCGCCAAATCGACGCCGATTCTGATAAACTTTCTCACGGACGGTCTCCCCGTTGGTGGCGCTCCGGCGGCCACGTCTTGGCACTTGATGCCGTTAGGGTGGGGCCGTCCACACCATCATTGCGAGGAGCGTAGCGACGAAGCAATCCACGGGCGGACGGAAACTTCCCGTTCGCCTGGAGATTGCGGCGCCGGCTTAGTCTGGATGGTTTCGCTGTCGCTCGCAATGACGGGCCTCGATTCGTTCGTCGCCTCGCGGGCGATCAGGCGAGTGACAGAATGCGTTTCGAAAGTTCCAGCAAATCCGCTTCGCTCGACGCGCGCTGGTTGGAATCGCGCATCGCGGCGTTTTCCGGACGCGCCGCTTGCGCGGCGAGCGCCTCGGCGCCGACGCCGACGAATTCCTCGGCGACGGAAAGCTTCAGGCCGCAGGCGCGCAGCAGCTTTTCATAAGCCGCGATGAAGCCGCCGGAGCTCGCCTCGGCCCCGAGCGCGCTCGCGCAAGCGGCGAAGGCGTCGTTGCCTTCGACGTTCCAGGGTAGGCTCGCCAGCATCGCGACGCCGACCGCCCGGCCGTGGTGGATGGGCTTGAGCGAGCCCATGGCGTGGCCGAGCGCATGCGCGATCGCCGTGCCGCAATTGTCGATGGCGACGCCGCCCCAGGCCGCCGCCCATTGCATCGCGCCGCGCGCCTCGAGATCGCCGGGACGCTCGATGGCGCGCGTCAGATGCCGCCCGACCAGCCTTATCGCCTCGTAGGCGAAGAGGTTGGCGGCCGGATTGGAATTGCGGTTGGTCGCCGCTTCCACCGCGTGAACCAGCGCATCGATTCCCGTAGCGGCGGTGAGGCCCGGCGGCAGGCTCTTGGTCAATTCGGGGTCGAGCACGACTTCGTCGGCCTTGATCTCGTCGCCCCACAGCCAGACCTTGGCGTGGTCGGCGCGCGTCAGGATCGCCGTGCGCGTCGTCTCCGAGCCGGTGCCCGAGGTCGTCGGCACGCAGATTTTTCGCAGCGGCGCGACCGGCAGCGGATGCGCGCCGAGCTGATAGCGCGCGGCCGAATCGGGCGCGGGCGCGATGGCCGCGACCGCCTTGGCGAGATCGAGCGCCGAGCCGCCGCCGAGCCCGACGACGACGCGCGCCTTGGCCTCGCGCGCCGCGGCCGCCGCGGCGTCGGCCTGCGCGATGGTCGGGTCGCTCTGAAAGGCCGTGAAGACCGAGACGGCGAAGCCGCCCTTGCGCAGGCCCGCCGCCGTCTCCTCCACGAGCCCGGTCGCGATCAGGCCGGGGTCGGCGACCAAGAGCGCGACGCCGCCGGCGCCGGCGAGCGCCGCGATCCGCTCGCGCGCGCCGACGCCCGCGGTGATGCGCGGCAGCCGCGCCAGTTCGTAAACGCTCATCGGTCGTCCTACCCGGGAAAAGCGAATCCGCGCGCACCATCGACCCCGAATGGCCGCCGCGAAACCTGATTTTGAAGATGCGCCGATCACTTCAGGGCATGGGCGGCCCGTAGCGCGCCCTTCCCCTTGCCGCCTCCACGTACTATGTGAGGCGCCGCTTCCCCCTCATCCCCGGACCCATGACTGAACAAAACCCCGTCGCGCGTCGGCGCACCTTCGCGATCATCTCGCATCCCGACGCCGGCAAGACAACGCTCACCGAAAAAATCCTGCTGTTCGGCGGCGCCATCCAGCTCGCCGGCGAAGTGCGCGCCAAGGCCAACCGCCGCCAGACGCGCTCGGACTGGATGGGCATCGAGCGCGAGCGCGGCATTTCGGTCGTCACCTCGGTGATGACCTTCGAATACGCCGACTGCGTCTTCAATCTGCTCGACACCCCCGGCCACGAGGACTTCTCCGAGGACACCTACCGGACGCTCACCGCGGTCGATTCGGCGGTGATGGTGATCGACGCCGCCAAGGGCATCGAGGCGCGCACGCGCAAATTGTTCGAAGTCTGCCGCCTGCGCGACATCCCGATCGTCACCTTCATCAACAAGATGGACCGCGAGACGCGCGATCCCTTCGACCTGCTCGACGAGATCGAGAAGACGCTGGCGCTCGACACCGCGCCCTTGTCGTGGACGATCGGGCGCGGTCGCTCGCTCGCCGGCGCCTACGACATCCGGCGCAGGACCGTGCGCGCGCTCGGCAAGGATGCGGCGGTGATCCCGGTGTCTGGCCCCGACGACCCGGCGGTGGCGGCGCTGCTGCCCGAGCATGAGCGGGCCGCCGCGATCGAGGAAATGACGCTCGCGGTCGAGGGCTGCCGCGCCTTCGACAAGCAGGCCTTTCTCGAAGGGCATCTGACGCCGGTGCTGTTCGGCAGCGCGCTGAAGGAATTCGGCGTGCGCGACCTCATCGACGCGATGGCCGAATTCGCGCCGCCGCCGCGCGCGCAGGAGGCCTCGACGCGAATTGTGAAAGCGGACGAGCCGAAGATGACCGGCTTCGTCTTCAAGATCCAAGCCAACATGGACCCCAACCATCGCGACCGCATCGCCTTCATGCGCGTCTGCTCAGGCAAGCTGACGCGCGGCATGCGCGCCAAGCTGGTGCGCACCGGCAAGTCGATCACGCTGTCGGCGCCGCAATTTTTCTTCGCCCAGGACCGCTCGCTCGCCGAGGAGGCATTCGCCGGCGACGTCGTCGGCATTCCCAACCACGGCCTGCTTCGCATCGGCGACACGCTGAGCGAGGGCGAGGAGATCGTGTTCCGCGGCGTGCCGAGCTTCGCCCCGGAAATCTTGCGCCGCGTCAAGCTCGCCGACGCGATGAAGGCCAAGAAGCTGCGCGAGGCGTTGCAGCAGATGGCCGAAGAAGGCGTGGTGCAGGTGTTCCTGCCGCACGACGGCGCCAGCGCCGTCGTCGGCGTCGTCGGCGCGCTGCAGCTCGACGTGCTGAGCGAGCGCCTCGGCGCCGAATACGGCCTTCCCGTTTCTTTCGAGCCGAGCCGCTTCGAAGTGTGTCGCTGGGTGAGCTCGTCGGACCGCGCCGAACTCGAGAAGTTCGTCTCCGCCTACCCCTCCTCGATGGCCGCCGACCTCGACGGCGCGCCGGTGTTCATGGCGAGCTCAGCGTTCAACCTGCGCTACGAGCAGGAACGCTGGCCGAGAATAGCGTTCGCGGACGTGAAGGATTACCAGAAGCGGGCGGACGCTTGAGGCGAGCGGCGCGCGCCTGACGACGCGACCCCTCATCCCAAGGCGAATGCGAAGCATTCGTCCGCGTCGCGCTCCGCGCGTCCACCTTCTCCCGCAAGGGGAGAAGGGGCGAACATCAGTGCGCCGCCGCAAAACTGCGCGCTCTCTCGTACGCCCGCTTCGTGCGCGCGGTCGGCCGGACGGCGGTGCGCTCGGCGAGCAGCGCGCGCGCCAAGCGCCATTGCCCCGAGCGCTCGGCCGCGGCGATCAGGGTCTGCGCGACGATGTCGCGCTGGGCGTGGCTGCCGCCGATGCGGAACGCCTGATAGCGCGCCGGCAGGACTGCTTCGATTGCGCCGGCGTAATCGCCCTCGGCGAAACTGAGCATACCGTCGATGAGGCGCCGGCCGACCTCGAAGGTGACCGCGACATTGTCGCCGGCGCCGAGGCGCTGTTAGTCGTCGAGCGAGCGGCGCAGGCGCAGGGCGTCGCCCGCGTCCTTCGAGCGCGAGGCGGCCAAGGCGAGATGCAGGTCGTTGAACGCCAGCACATGGTCGTCGACGTGCGCCATCCACGCGCGCGCGACGGGCCCCCAGCGCTCGCCGACGTCGACGCCGGCGAGTTCGAGGCGCCACAGCAGCGAGGCGGCGTCGACGCGGTCGAGCGTCGCGTCGTCGGCGAGCTTTGGCGCGGCGAAGCGATCGTAGTCGGCGAGAACCTCCGCGAAGCGCCCCTCCTCGATCAGATAGACCGCGAGATGCCAGCCGTTGTGCCCGGACACGAAATGCGCCGGGCTCCACGAGGGGCGCGACGCCTTGAGAAAGGCGATGCCCTCTTCTTGTCGGCTCGCCGTCTCCATGACGTGGGCGAGCGCGTGCACCGCCCAGGCGTCGCTGGGATTGGGCGCGAGCGCCTCGCGGCCGAATTCTTCCGCGCGGCCGAGCTCGCCCGTCTCCTCCAGCCCGAAGGCGTAGGCGCCGAGAATGAAACTGGTCAGCGGATTGCCGCGATCCCACGCCGGCAGAACCCGCGCCACGGAATCGCGGATGCAAAGCGATTGGCCGAGGAAGAAATAGGCGTCCTGGCCGAGCCGTAGGGCGAGCGCGTCGGCCGGATAGTCGACGAGGATGTCTTCCCAGAGAAGGGTCGCCTCGATCATCCCACCGGCGGCCAAAGCTTTGGCGGCGGCGAGATGGCGCTTTTCGCGCGACGAGGCGCCGCCGATCGCGGCTTCGGCGGCGGCGAGCGCCTGGGTCACTTCCGCATGGTCGCCGCGAAAGCCGCCGATCATGAAGAGCGCCGCGATCGCGACGGCGCCCAGCGCGAAAGCCGGGTCGCGCGCGACCGCTTGCTTCAGGATGCCGACGGGATCGCCGGTGAGCCCGTAGTAATCGGCGACGGCGCGGTCGAACGCCTCGGCCGAAGCGGGCGAGCCGGCGAGCGCCAAGCCTTGTTGATCTCTGGCCATTGTCGGCTTCCCTCGGCCTGCGGCGAAGTCGCGCCGCGCATCGGTTCCAAGATAGCGCGGATCGATGGTTTGCGAAAAGCGGCAAGGGCGAGCCAATACCGCCGTCGTCGCGCCGCGCCCTTCACGCAAATCTGACTTGTTCGCCATCGAGGATCGTGCGAAGCGCCGATTTGAAGCCGACTTCCGAGAGGAGTTCGTCATGCAGGGCAAGATCGTGGTCGCGACCGGCGCGACGTCGGGCATCGGCGAAGTCGCGGTCATGAAGCTGGCGGCGATGGGCGCGCGCATCGTCTTCGTCGCGCGCGACCCTAAGCGGGCCGAAGCGACGCTGGCGAAACTCGAACGGATCGCGCCCGGCCGCGGCCATCGGGCCCATCTCGCCGATCTCTCGCTGATCGCCGAGACCCGGCGCGTCGGTTCCGAGATCGCGGCGAGCGAGCCACGCATCGACGCGCTCGTCAACAACGCCGGCGCGGTGTTCTCGCGCCGGCGCGTCACCGCCGAAGGCCTGGAGTTGACCTTCGCGCTCAACCACATGGCCTATTTCGTGCTGACGCAGACGCTGCGCGACAGGCTCGTCGCCTCGGCGCCGGCGCGCGTCGTCTCGACCGCCTCGGCGGCGCACGCCGGCGCCCGGCTCGATTTCGACGATCTGCAATGCGCCGGCGGCTTCAGCGGCTGGAAGGCGTACGGCCGCTCGAAGCTGTGCAACATCCTGTTCACCCGCGAACTAGCGCGCCAGCTCGCCGGAACGCGCGTCACCGCCAATTGCCTGCATCCCGGCTTCGTCGCCTCGCGATTCGGCAAGGAGTCCGGCGGGTGGAGCGCCCCGCTGATTTCGCTGGCCCAGCGCTTTGCGATTTCGCCGGAAGCCGGCGCCGACACGCTCGTCTATCTCGTGTCCTCGCCGGAGGTCACGAGCGTGAGCGGCGAGTATTTCGCCAAGCGAAAAATCCGAAAGCCGTCGGCCGCCGCGCGCGACGATTCGGCGGCGCGGATGCTGTGGGACAAGAGCGAGGAGATCGCGGGGTAACCCCGCGCGCGCTTTGCGGCTCAGCCGCGTCGCCGCGCCGCGAAGCGCGCGCTCGTCGCGTCGATCCAGCGCCGCGCCGCCGCGAGGCTGCGCTCGATCTTTCCCTCGCCGCGCTCGAGCTCTTCCAGCCGCAGCGCCTCGAAGCTGGAAAGGCCGACGACGGCGAACACGTAGCGCAGGTAGGGCTCGAGGAAATCGGCCTGGGCGCCGGCGCCCTCGCCGAAGCGGCCGCCGCAGGCGATCGCGGCGAGGACGGGGCGGTCACTGAGCAGGCCGATCTTGCCGGCGGGCGAGTTGCGAAAGGTCCGGCCCGGCCGCACGACGTGATCGAGCCAGGCTTTCAGCGCCGACGGCGCGGCGAAATTGTGCATCGGCGTGGAGAGAACGACGAGGTCGCACGCCTCGAGTTCCCCGATCAGGATTTCCGACAGCGCCAGGGCGGCGCGCTCGCCCTCGCCGCGCTCGGCCGCCGGCATGAGGCTCGCGATGACGAAATCGCGGTCGGGGTGCGGCACGGGGGCGGCGGCGAGATCGCGCTCGACGATGCTCATCTGCGGATCGATCCGGCGCAGCGCCGCGATCAGCGCTTCGCCGACGCGCCGGCTGAACGACGCGGCGCCGCGCGGGCTGACCGCAACATGGAGAAGTCTCGTCACCGGCGCCCCGTCAGGCCAGGGGGACGGAAAAGCGCAGCGCCATCGCCAGCAGGCCCTGCCGGTAATAGAAGCGGTGGGCGAGCGCGTTGTCGAGGCCGGTGTCGAGCACCAGCTTACCGCAGCCGAGCGCACGGCCCTCCGCCTCGAGCCGCGTCATCAGCGTCTCGCCGTAGCCCCTGCCGCGCTCGCCCGCATCCGTGACGAGATCGTCGACGTAGAGGAAGCGGCCGTGGATGAGGCTTTCCAGGACGCGGAAACCGGCCAAGGCGCGCGGCCGCTCGCCCGCCCACAGCGCGAGCAGCGAGTAGCCCTGCGCCGACTGCTCGCGCCAGCGCGCCTCGAATTCCGCCGCCGACCTCAGGTTCGGCCGCAGTTGGCGCATCAGTTCGTAGCAGGCGCCGACCTCGGCCGCCTCGACGGCGCGCAGCTCCGGCGGCGGGCGATCGGCCGGGCTGTTCGTCATGGCGCGCTGTCGCTCGCGCGCGGGATCGGCGGCGCGAAACGCAGCGCCCCGGCGATGCGGTTCCACGAATTGATCGTGGCGATCGACACGGTCAGGAACATCGCCTCGCTCGGGCTGAAGTGCTGCAGGAGAGCCGCGTAGTTTTCGTCCGTGGCGCCTTCCGCCGCGCGCTGCGTCAGGGCTTCGGTCCAGGCGAGCGCGGCCATCTCGCGATCGGTGAACACGCCCGCCTCGCGCCACACGGCGACGAGATCGAGCTTCGCGCCGGGCAGAGCGAGCTTGCGCGCGATGTTGAGGTGAAGCTGCAGGCAATAGGCGCAGCCGTTGATCTGCGAGGCGCGCAGCTTGACGATCTCGGTCAGCCCCTTCTCGAGGCCGGAATCGTCGACCGCCTTGCCGAGCGCGATGAGCGCGCCGTAGGCCGAGGCCGCCGTCTTGGCGAAATCTTCGGCGCTCAATCGGGGATGCGATCCGGACATGCTGGCTCTCCGCGTGAAATTGCCCTAATGTGTGAGCACGAACATCATATTCGAGGTCTAATATCATGCGCAAGCCCCGCGCCGCGAAATTGCTGCCCGAGCCCGGCGAGGGCAAACGCGGCGAGGAGGGCCATCTCGGCTACCTCCTCAGGCAGGCGGGCGCGGCGTTTCGCGCGCGCATGGAGCGCGCGCTGTCGGACCTCAGCGTCACGCCGCCGCAGTTCGCCGCGCTGACGATTGTCGCGGCCTATCCCGGGCTGTCGAGCGCCGACCTGGCGCGGCTGTCCCTGCTGACCCCGCCGACCGTCACCGTGATCGTCGGCAATCTCAAGCGCGAGGGCGCGCTCGTCAGCCGTCCCCACGCCGTTCACGGCCGCATCCGGCAGCTCGAAATCACGGCGGCGGGAAAGGACCTGTTGGCGCGCTGCAAGCGCCGCGTTCGAGACGTCGAGGCGCACATCGCGGCGGGCCTGACGCCGGCCGGGGAGCGCGCCATTCGGCGCTGGCTGGTCCGCGTCGCGACGGAGAGCGCGACAGCGGAGCGGGGCGGCGGGTGACGGCGGCGCGGGCCCGAACGCGCTGTCAGCGCGGCGCGCGCTTGCCCAGGATGCGCTGCAACGTGCGCCGATGCATGTTGAGCTGGCGCGCGGTCTCCGAAACGTTGCGATCGCACGATTCGTAGACGCGCTGGATGTGCTCCCAGCGCACGCGGTCGGCCGACATCGGATGCTCGGGGCTGTCGACGGGGTCGGCCCGCTCCGCCATCAGCACGGCGACGATCTCGTCGGCGTTGACCGGCTTGGCGAGATAGTCGAACGCGCCGAGCTTAACCGCGACCACGGCGGTGGCGATCGCGCCGTAGCCGGTCAGGATGATCGCCCGCGCGTCGGGGCGCTTGGCTTTCAGGGCCCGCATTACGTCGAGCCCGCTGCCGTCGCCGAGCTTCAGATCGATGACGGCGAAGGCGGGCGCGTCGGCCTGAATGGCCGCCAGGCCGTCGGCGACGCTGACGGCCACGCGCGGTGCGAATCCGCGCGAGCCCATCGCCCGCGCCAGCCGCTCGCAAAAGGGCCGGTCGTCGTCGACGATCAGCAGGGACTTGTCGAGCGCCTCGGATTCGTTGCCCGGCGCCTGTTGCATGAGGTCTCTTTCAATTTCCATCGGTTCACTGCGATTTGCCATGACCATAGCCTTCTAGCGCTTGTCGGCGCGACAGTCGACCGTGTTCGAAAACGTCGAGCGGCCAGGCGATCGTCGCCACCGCGCCCCGCTGCGAGGGCGGCGCGTTGGCGATCGCCAGCGAGGCCCCCGAGCGCTCCAGCAGCGCGTTGGCGATGAACAGCCCCAGGCCCATCCCGCCCGCCGCCTCGCCCTCGCGCCGGCGGGCGCCGCCGCGCGTCGATAAATAGGGTTGGCCCAGGCGCGCCAGAACCTGCGGGGGAAAGCCCGGCCCGTCGTCGGTGATGACGATCTTGACCATCGAACCGGTCCAGGACGCGTGGATCGCGACCCGACTTTCGGCGAAGCTTATGGCGTTCTCGACCAGATTGCTCAAGCCGTAAATCATCCCGGCGCTGCGACGGCACACGGGCTCGGGCGGCGATCCCTCGCGCTCGACCTCGATCGCCACGTCGAGCAGACGATGAGGCGTGACGATCTCTTCGATCAGGTCGCCCAGCGTCGTTTCCTCGAGCGAGGAGGCCTCGATCGTCGCGGGCGAGGACAGCTTGCCGAGAATCGACCGGCAGCGCGCGACCTGATCCTCGACCAGGCGCAAATCCTCGGCGCAATGCGCGGCGATCTGCGGCTGGGCCGCCAATTCGTGGACGACCAGCGCCACGGTCGCCAGCGGCGTGCCCAATTCGTGCGCCGCCGCGGCGGCCAGGCCGTCGAGCTGCGAAAGATGTTGCTGGCGGGCCAGACTCAGCTCCGTCGCGGTCAGCGCGCTGGCGAGCTGGCGCGCTTCCTCGGCGATGCGGTTGGCGTACATCGTGACGAACGTCGCGCTGACGGCGATCGCGGTCCACATGCCTGCGCCGTAAAGCGCCGGCGGTTGAAGCTCCGCGCCGCCCGGCCAGCGCAGCGGCAAGCTGCAAAACTCCAGCGCCGTCGCGCAAACGAGAGTGAAGCCGAGCAGCCCGAGCGTGCGGCGGCGCGGCAGCGACACCGCCGACGTCATGATCGGCGCCAGAAACAGGATCGAGAACGGATTGGCGAGGCCGCCCGTCAGCCAGAGCAGCGCGGCCAGTTGCGCGATGTCGAAGCCGAGAACATTGGACACCCAAGAGTCTTCGAGGCGATGGCTGACGGAAAAGCGCATGCGCAGCGCGGCGTTGACGACGATCGAGGCGCCAATGCATAGGAAGCAAGCGATGATTGGAAATTGTAGTCCCAATGCGAAATGGGCGACCAGCACGGCCGCCGATTGTCCGAATATCGCGAGCCAGCGCAGCCAGATCAGGGTGTCTACACGAAGGCGGCGCGCCCTTTGGCCGAAATCCTCGTCGTCGAATGCGTCCAAAGCGTCTTCGCCACCTCTACGCGTGGCCGGAGCGCGACGCGGTTATTGGATCTTCTCGTTGGGGTATACGCCCCAGAGGGCGACTTGTTCAATATACCCTTTGTATCCGTCCCCGTCGATCAGGCACCAGGCGCCATCGCAGGCGCGCACGTTGGCGATGACCCCCGACTGCAGCGTCGCCGCCACGTCGCCGTTCGTTCTCGGCTGCGTGTAGATCTTGAAGACCTGGCCTTTCTTGCCGACCCCGACCAGCCCGGTGCGGCGCCCGGAAAGCAGGGAGTGAAGCACCCAACCATCCGCGCCTTCCGAATCGCGCACCTTGCGCCAGATTTCGAATTCGGCGGTGATCTCGACCGGCAGGCCGGCGCGTTGGAACACCCACTTGGTCGGATGGTCCTTGGAGGGCCCCTCGCGCAGGTTGACGCGATCGGTCTTCAGGCTGGCGTAGCGCGGCAGGGGCAGGCCGGTCACCGACCCCACCGGATCGGCCGGCGCGGCGGCGGGCCAAAGCGAGACCAGCAGCGCCGCGAAGAGGCCGAGACGGCCGCCGCGCGCGCGACCGAAGAGCTGGAGAAATGAGGCGAGTTTCATTCCCGATCCATGAACGACGGCGCCGCGCCCGGCGTCCTTGTCTTTGCCCCGCCATCTGCTAGAGAGGCCGCAGCGGCGCGCGAGGCGAAGCCTCGGCCCCAGGCGCTCCGCCGGGGCCATGTTTTGCCGGATGCGCCGTTAACGATGCGTAAAGGCATTTGATATTGCGCGCGAACATGGTTGAAATCGGGCCGTCGGCATTCAGGCGCCAGGAGAGCGAGGAGAGAAGGGCCCATGTCTAGGAAGAAGCCCCTCGTCATCGTCACGCGCCGGCTTCCCGACCTCGTGGAGACGCGCATGCGCGAATTGTTCGACGCGCGCCTCAATCTCGAGGACAAGCCGATGTCGGAGAGCGAGATCGCCGAGGCGATGCGCGAGGCCGACGCGCTGGTGCCCACCGTCACCGACCACATCAACGCGCACATGATCGCCCAGGCCGGCGACCAGATGAAGCTGATCGCCAATTTCGGCAACGGCGTCGACCATATCGACGTGACCTCGGCCTTGCGCCGCGGCATCACCGTCACCAATACGCCGGGCGTCCTCACCGAGGACACCGCCGACATGACGATGGCGCTGATTCTCTCCACCGCGCGCCGGCTCGCCGAGGGCGCGCGGGTGATCCCGGAAGGGCGCTGGACCGGCTGGTCGCCGACCTGGATGCTCGGGCGGCGCATCAGCGGCAAGCGCTTGGGCATCGTCGGCATGGGCCGCATCGGCCAGGCGCTGGCGCTGCGCGCGCGCGCCTTCGGCATGTCGATCCATTATCACAACCGTCGCCGGGTCGCGCAGCAGATCGAGGAATCGCTGGAGGCGACCTATTGGGATTCGCTCGACCAGATGCTGGCGCGCATGGACTTCGTCTCGATCAACTGCCCGCACACGCCGGCGACCTATCATCTGTTGTCGGCGCGACGGCTGAAGTATCTGCGCCCCGAGGCGATCGTCATCAACACCGCGCGCGGCGAAGTGATCGACGAGAACGCGCTCACCCGCATGCTCGAGGCGGGAGAAATCGCCGGCGCCGGCCTCGACGTGTTCGAACACGCGCCCGCCGTCTCCGACAAGCTGATCGCGCTCGCCAACAAGGGCACGGTGACGCTGCTGCCGCACATGGGCTCGGCGACCCACGAAGGGCGCAACGACATGGGCGAGAAGGTCATCATCAACATCAAGACCTTCATGGACGGCCACCGCCCGCCCGACCGCGTGCTGCCGAGCATGCTGTGACGCTCCGGCGGCGCTGCGCCGGGCTCGTCGACAGCGAACCGCGCACGGACGCACGCGCGCCTTGCTTCGAAGGGCGCGCGCGCTCGGGCGCTGAGGGGCCTTGCTCGCCGGGATCGCTGGAGCGTGCCGCCGTTGGACGTGAGCGCGCTACCCCCTCTCCCCGCTCGCGGGGAAAGAGCAGGGGTGAGGCCGGGTCATTGGACGCGCCGTTGCGGCTCATCCCCTGGCCCCTCATCCCAACCTTCTCCCCGTAAACGGGGAGAAGGGACGCCGCGTGGTCCGGCGGCGAATCGGCGCCGATCGGCGCCCCGATAAAAAAACCATGCGGCGCCCCTGCGGCGCATCGGCTTGAAAAACCTTGTCTTTTCGTCGCGGCGGGGCGCGGGCCGTATAGAAAAAATGTACTTGGGCCGGCCGGCGCCGCCGCCCTCGCGCCCCGCCGTTCCGCGCAACCTGTTGTGATTGCAAGGAAAATTTTGACGGCCGGGCCGTGGCACGGCGCTTGCTCATTACTCGCCGAGATCGATGACCGCAAGCAAGGTGGCGAAGATGAGCGAGAAAAACCGAATTCTCATCGTCGATGACGACGAAGTCGTGCGCTGGAGCTACCAGCGGTCGCTGCAGAGCGTCGCTTGCGACGTTGCGGCCGCCAGCGGCGGCGACGAGGCGCTGCAGACCATGGAGCGCAATCCCTTCGACGTCGTGTTGCTCGATTTGCGCATGCCCGGGCGGGACGGCATGTCGGTGCTGCGCACGATCAAACAGAAATGGCCCGAGAGCGAGGTCGTGATCATCACCGGCTATCCGACCGTGGACAGCGCCAAGGAGGCCGTGCGGCTCGGGGCTCACGACTACGTCGCCAAGCCGGTCGGCCCGCAGGACGTGATCAACCTCGCCGACAGCGCCGCGAAGCGCAAGCGATGGGCGCTGCGCCGCGTGCCTGAAGATTCGGACGCCGCCGACGGCGCCTGCGCCGCCTGAGACTGCCTGATGTAACCGTACGCATAACCAAGCCATATCTGAAAAAAGGAGAAAGTCATGACCGCCATTCGCAAAGTGCTCGTCGTCGACGACGATCCCGTCGTCTCCAAGAGCTTCGACCGGGTTCTCACCAGCAAGGGTTACGCCGTCATCACCGCCCAGAGCGGCGAAGAGGCGATGCGCAAGCTGAGCGAGGAGAACTACGACGTCGTCTACACCGACATCCGCATGCCCGGCATGAGCGGGCTCGAAGTGGCCGAGCAGGTCAAGGCGCGCAAGCCGTGGACGCCGGTGGTGATCATCACCGGTTACGGCTCCGAGGCGGCCGAGTCGCGCGCCAAGGCGGCGGGCGTCGTCGGCTTCATGCATAAGCCGCTGTCTCCTGAGATGATCGAGGACAGCGCCCGCGACGCCCTGGCGGAGCCTGCGGTCGTGGCGGAAGCGGTCGCCGCGCCCGCTGCCGTCGAAGCGCCTGCGGCCGAACCGGTCGGCGCGATCGACGTGGTCAAGAACATCGCTCTGTTCTTCGCCGCGCCGTTCATCGGCCTCGCCTACGTCATCGCCTTGCCGATCGTCGGCTTCGGCCTGCTCGCCGTGTTGGCGGCGCGCGCCGCGGCCAGGATCCAAGTGGTGAGGACCGTCGGCATGATGATCGCCGCGCCCTTCATCGGCTTGGCCTTCGTCGCCTTCTTCCCGCTCGTCGGCTTGGCCATGCTGGCCTGGATGGGCGGCCGGTCGGTGGTCGGAAGCGGCGCGCCGGATATGAGGTAGATCAATGAATCCTTTGCCGCAGTGCGGCAAGAAACAGACGATGCGCTGATCTTCCGGGGGGCTGAACGCCCCCCGGATCGTGCTGACGGCGAAGTCGCCTCGGGGGGCGAGTATGGATGGCTACTGCACCTGGTCTAAGGTCCGGCGCGCGCTCCGGTGGCTCGGCCCGGTCATCGTGGGCTTCGGCGCAGGGATCGCTCTCCTGTCCGCCGCGGCCCCGCCGGCGTTCGCCGCCGACGAGACGCCTGCGACGGCCGACCAGGCATGCCTCGGCTGCCACGGCGTCGAAGGCATGGAGAAGCAGCTGGCGGACGGAGCCACCCTGCAACTGCACGTGCCCGGCGATATTTTCGCCAAGTCCGTCCACGCGCCGATCGGGTGCACCGGCTGTCACTCCGACGTCGATCTGAACTCGCATCCGCCCGCGCAAAAGGACATCGCCAGCCGGCGCGGCTTCACGCTCGCGATGACGCAGATTTGCCGCGGCTGCCACGCCGACAAGTTCGACCAATGGGAGACCAGCATCCACGCCGCGCTGGTGCGCGCCGGCGATCCGGCCGCGCCCGTCTGCACCGACTGCCACAACCCGCATGCGATCATCAAGAACGCAGCCGCGGCGATCGACCAGATCCCCTGCCAGAAGTGCCACTCGGCGATCTACACCGCCTACTCGGGCAGCATGCACGCGGCCTATCGGCGCAGCTCCGACAAGGGTTATGCGCCGATTTGCTCCGACTGCCACAGCGCCCATGACGTGAAGCCGACCTCGCTCGGCCAGGGACCGGAGGCCGCCTGTCTGGGCTGCCACGACGGCGCGCTGGAAGCCCACCAGAAATGGCTTCCCAATGCGGCGTTGCATTTCGAGGTCGTGACCTGTCCGGCCTGCCACGCCCCCTACGCGCAACGCAGAGTCGATCTCATGCTGATCGACAGCCGGGCCGTGCCGAGAGGAACGGAGCAGATCGGCGTGCCGCTGTTCAACGCCAGCGCCCACTCGGACGGCAAGGGGATCGATGCGGCGACGCTGTGGAACCTGCTGCAGACGTTGAACCGCGCCGGCATCGACGGCAAGACCGTGCTGCGCGGCCGCCTCGACGTCGCCACCGGCCCTCAGGCGCATGAGCTCGCCGACAAGAGCAAGGCGCTCAGCGACTGCCAGGTCTGTCACCGTAAGGGTTCGGACGCGTTCCAGAGCGTGACCATTTCGCTGGTCGGCCCCGACGGCCGCCGCGTCGACTACGGCGCCAACGCCGACGTGCTGAACTCGGCGCTGTCGCTCCAGTCGGTGAGCGGCTTCTACGCGATCGGCGGCACCCGGATCTGGATTCTCGACATCCTGCTGGCCTTGGCCGTCCTGGCGGGCGCCGGCATCGTCGTCGGGCACTTGGCCCTGGGCTGGCTTTTCAAGCGCCTTGGCCTGTACCACCCGCACAGCGCCGGCTCCGGCCATCCGCCGGCCGCCGGCGACGGTCCCAAGGCTGCTTGACCGCGCGGGAACGCTTAAGAGGAACGGCGATATGCAAAGGCTCTACATTCACCCGCTGCCCGTCAGGATCTGGCACTGGATCAACGCCCTCGGCTTCGTCCTGATGGTTCTCTCGGGGCTGCAGATTCGCTATGTTGGCCTGATCGACGTGGTGTCGTTCAGGACGGCGGTCGCCGTCCACAATTCGGTCGGCTTCGTGCTGATCGCCAATTTTTTCGTCTGGCTCGGGTTCTATCTCTTTTCCGACCGGATCAAGGCCTATCAATCGGAACTGAGCCCGACGAAGCATTATCGCGCCACCTTCCAGCAGATCTATTATTATGCCTACGGCATATTCCGGGGCGAACCCAACCCCTTTCGCGTCAGCATCTATCATAAGTTCAATCCGCTGCAGAGCATGACGTACCAGCTCGTGCTGATGCTGCTCGTCCCGATCCAGTTCTACACCGGCGTGCTGATGTGGGACGTCAAGCGCTTCTCCGCCCAGGTCGACTTCTTCGGCGGCGTGCGGGTCATCGACACCGTGCACGTGCTGATCTTCATCGTCATCGTCTTCTACCTGTTCGTGCACGTCTATCTCAGCACCCTCGGCCACACCCGGCTGGCGCATTTCAAGGCGATGCTGACCGGCTACGACGACGTGGAGGAGGAGTAGAGTCGAGGAAGGGCGCGGTGGCATTGAGGCTTGGCCAACGGCCCCGTTTCCCTTCCCCGCTCATCGAACCGGACGTGCGGGTTTCCCGCATCCGGCTCTCCGACAGGCTTCATGGC
>JBEKLU010000126.1:0-15640 GCA_050010035.1 Roseiarcus sp. | reverse complement strand
TCCAGAAACCGGCGCCCAGCCTCTGTCAGCCGCACACCACCGGCGTCGCGCTCGAACAGGGAAACACCGAGCCTGTCCTCCAGCTCCCGCACCCGCCGGCTGACCGCCGACTGCCGGATGCCAAGAACCTGCGCCGCACGGCTGAAGCTGAGATGCTCGGCGACCAAAATCGCCTGAGAGATCGATACAAGTTTAACCACGCACCAGCCTCCATAACCCGCCGGGTGCCTAAGCACAGAGGACGAATTTTGCCGTGTATTTTGAGGCAAAAGCGCGGCGAAGTGGTCGTTTGGTATGGCAAATCTGTGGCAAAGGCCGAATTGCTAACATCGCCGTCCGTTAATACTACGTTAACCTACACAGCGCAGGGCCAGCCCCATTGAAGACATTTGATGTAACAACCCCACCGTCAAATGAGCGTTGGGCTATTCGTAGTCCATAAGCCAAGCTCCGGTCGAAATCGCACGCCCTTCATCGATGTCGATATTACTCGGCCTCGACGTACCCGATCAGAGACGCCGAGTAGCTCCCGTCCCCGTTGGCGGCGCCTTTGTGCTTCAACTCGCGCTGCAGAGTGGGCTCGACCGCAACTGCGAATAAGTTGCTACGCTCAGCCGGACTGAACACTGGAGCAGCCGGGGATGCAGAAAGATATTGGTCGGCTTGACGCTCAGCAGCAGGAACTCTCGTACCGTCCGGCCTAACCGCTATGGTCTGGACACCCACACGGCGTTCTCCATTGCCCGCCGAGCTTTCAACGAGCCAGAACGACAGCAGGATCGGCGTCTCCGCTCCACCATGAACTGCGATGCCGATTTCCTCCGGCGGGAGACTGCGCCACCGCCCAAGCTCGTCCTGCATGAGCCGATGATCCAACCCCAACAATTCGATGTCGTCCCGGCTAGTGGCGATTTCCCGATTCGACGTAAAGCGCGCGAGGCGTTTTCCATCGAGCGTCTGAAGGTCATAGGTGTCGTCGCCGACTTTCACGACGCGCTGCTGCCGGTCCGCGACAGCTGCGGAGAGGAAGTGGATTAGCCGATCCATGCCCATCGTGACATCTGAAAATGGCTTATAGTCATCGAGGCTGAAGCCATCGAGATCTTGAAACAAATCGAATACGACTTCTCGCGCCTCGCGCGCATTGGCCAATGCGGCTTCAAGCTCGACGGCAGTTCTTTTCAATTCCGGATCGGATAATGCTTCTTGATAGAGGCGATCATAATTTAGGCGTTCAGATAGCTGCCCGAGTATTTGCGAGCGAAGATCTTCGGCCACATTGCCTTGATCGTCGACCTTGCCAAGCGTCCTGGCGATCTCGTTCAGCTTGTCGTCAAGCAGCAGGAAAATCCGGCCCTCGATCGTGTCCGACAGGACAAGATTGTAGACCTGAGCTGTATGCGCCTGCCCATAACGATGAATGCGCCCGATGCGCTGCTCCATGTCCATCGGGTTCCAGGGCAGATCGAAATTGAACAGGACGCGGGCGAATTGGAGATTGATCCCCTCGCGTCCGGCGGCGGTGCAGACAAGGACCCTGGGGCCGTCCTTCTGGCGAAAACGACGTTCGGCGGCAACTTTCGCGCCGTGATCGCCGCCTCGAAGAACGACGACGCCCTGGCCAGGGTAGACCTGATCAATTTCGCGCGCCAGAAGATCCACGGTGCCGAGGTAGGTCGCGAAGATGACAATCTTCTCAGCCGAGTTTTGACGCCATAGCGTGCCAAGACCGTCGAGTAGTTTTTGAGCCTTCGTTTCACGGCTTTGTGGAAATACGGAAAGCAGATCCTGAATCCTCAGACGCTCCTCCGGCAGATGGAGATCGATCGCGGCTGACGCGACATCCTCGGCATGAGCGGCAGCAAACTCATCGCCGTAGGGATCGGACGCCATCTCAAGCGCCTCTTCATCGAGCTTTTTCGCCAGGCGGTACTTCAAGTCCGCCATGACGCGATCTGCCTCGGTCCGCCCCAACGCGTCACGGTTCAGATTCCATTCGGAATGGATCATTTCCCGCGCCTCGTCATACAGACGTTCACGCCCCTCGATATCGAGGTCGCGATCACGCAGCAGTCCCTCGTGGAGGGTCAGCATCAACATACGGCGCATCAAAGTCCGGCGCACTGCGGCGAAACTGGACGCCGCGATCTTCTGGAAAATGGCCATAAGAAAACCGAGCGCTCTCCCTTGGTTGCCTTTTCGGCGAGCCAGGTTGAAGCCGTCCTCGAGATACTCCCGCAATTTCTCGTAAAACCGCCGTTCCTCGTCACACATGAGGAAGGACTCGGTGTGGACCCAACGGCGGGCGAACAGAGGATCGCCGTCAGGTCGGCATGCATCTGCTTTGGTGCGGCGGAACATCACCGTGTTGAGCCGGTGCCGATGTTCGAGCATCTCTTCTGGGCTGCCGAAAAGTGTCGGATTGAGGAGCTGAACCAGCATCCAGAACTGGAAATGATTGCCTTGGTGCGGCGTCGCCGAGAGAAGTAGCAGGTCGCGCGTATGGCCTTTGAGCGCCTCCGCCAGCTTGTAGTTCTCGGTTTTCCGGACCTTTCCGCCAACGCGCGCCGCTGTGAGGTGATGGGCCTCGTCAAACACGACGAGATCCCATTGCGGCGCATCGAGCAGGCGCTTGATCCGCGCCGGCCGCTTCAATGTGTCGATGCTGGCAATCAGACGATCGTGCTTGGCGAAAGCGTTGGTCCGACGATCGGTGATGTCGCCCTCGGAGCCGAAGATCTCGAAATCGAGGTTGAACACCTCGTTCAGCTCCCGGTGCCAGTTGTTCACCAGCCCTGCCGGTACGACCATCAGCGCTCGGCTGAGTTCGCCGCGGCTGGCAAGTTCACGCAGGATTAGCGCTGTTTCGATCGTCTTGCCGAGCCCGACCTCGTCCGCGATCAGAAAACGGCGCGGCGACGCGGTGGCGATCCGATGCGTGAGCACGACCTGATGCGGCAGCAGATCAATGCGCGCCGACGTGAGCGCCGATGCGCTTTCCATAACCGGCAGAGCATGGGCCTCGTAGGCTAACCATGCCCTTCGCGCGCGCTCATCGCCTCCTTCGACGGAGGCCAATATCCTTTCGGTCCGTGAAAGCTGCCGCTGGATGCTGGCGAGCGGTACGCGCCGCTCCCCATTGCTGAAGAAAGCGCGAAGATAGCCGTCGTGCGGTGCATCAAGCACAACTCCGGCACCGAACCCGCTATGTGTGATGCGCTCCCCGGGCGCAAACCGCAGCTCTTCGATCATGCGCCCGCCTCACGTGATTCGCAGATGGAAGAGACCCGCCGCCTTCGCGCCGGCCGCGAGCAGAATTTCCTGCGGGTATTCCCGCGCTTCGCCCCAGAGAAGCCGCCCGAAATCGATTTGTCGATCGCCATTGGGCGCGCCACAGCGCCAGACAACTGCATCGCTGGCCGTCTGGACGTGGACGCGCCGCTGGCCGGCAGGAAGCCAGAACACGAGCGCAGCATCCCCTTGATAGAAGTCCTGGAAAGAAAGAATCGCGTGCTTGAACTCACCCGCCAGCCACGCGTCCGCGTCTTCCGGCGACAGCAGATCGAGGCAGGCGTCAAGGCCGGCCACGACCATGGTTCGCCCATTGTTGCTCGGCAGATCGTCTGGCCAATGCCCGTCGTCGCGAAGCAATTGGCGTAGGCTAAGCACCTCGGCGGGTTTGGCGATCACGTTGAGAGCTTCGTCGTCCCAAATCCAACTCACGCCGCGGCGCTGCCAAACCGTGTCCAGGAGCTGCTTCATCGGTCACTCCTCCTGGAATAGGGAGAGCTGTCTGACAGCATCGCGATTGCTCTCGGCCCAGCCGTTATAGATTGAGAGCGCCCGCGATGCCGCGTTGCGCATCGGCTGGCCCGACCCGCGCTTGCTCAGCCATTCGAGCAAGCTTTTCAGCGCCGGGTGCGGCTTGAAATTATCGTTCTTCAGCGTGTCCGAGGCGTTGATACCGCTGCCGTCATAGCAGGCACCGATCATCACCAAAGCCTGATCGAGGTCCGCTGTCAGACGCCGGCGATGCTTGCCCTGCCAATCGCGGGCAAAGGCCAGCGGATCGACGAGGTGGAACACCTTCTTGTCCTCATTGCACCACCCCCGGCTTTCAAATTCATCGGGCGCGATGCCGGAGCCGCGGAGCAGCTTCTGAATCTGGTCGCGGGCAAGCTCTGTCTTGCCGTCGAAGATTCGGAGGAACTGCCGCGAAATCGGCTCCGCGATCACCGGCGGCGGCTCAGCGGTCTTGTTCGCGTCTTCGTCGATCAGCTGGTTGATTCCGACCAGCGCGTCTTTGACCGAGATTGGGCGACCCTCGTCGACATATACCTTGCCATAATGGCGGGAGAAATACTCCAACGCCTTGCCGCGGCGGATGACCTGCAAATCGGCGGCCGGCAGACCCGAGCGAGCATGGTTTTCTAGCATACCCTGCAGCTGGCGCACATCGGCGAGCACCTCCCGACGCATACGACTCCAGCTCACAGCCTTCGGTTCCTCGGTGCGTTTGCGGCAGACATGGATGATGTCGTACTCGATCGTCTTCGAGCCATATTGACCATCACCTTTTGTCTCATCTGAGCGGATCGGATATGTCGCCTCAAGAAAAAAGCCAGCGTCAAAAAGAGACTCAAGAACGGACACCCAAGGGTCATCCTCACTATGATGGAATGTAAAAGCCAGCATCCCTCCCGGTTTTAGAATTCGGCATGCCTCCTTCCAGCATGCCGTCAATAGTCTTTGGTAAAATGCATCAGGGTCGACCGGTTCCCGCGCTTTGTTTGAAACCGCTTCCAAGTCTTTCGGTGTAAACTGGGGGCCAAATTCACTTTGATAATTTTTGGCAAGCGGCAGGCGAAGCCATACGTGAAAAAAGTCTGAAAGCTCTGAGTAATGGAGCAAACCTCCAAAAGGAGGATCGGTGATCACCAAGTCAATCGAATGGTCAGGGATATGGGAAAGATCCGTCGATGAAGCGAGTTTTATCTGCGCTTTACCGACTGGATCGCCGATGAAGACTTTTTCGCTCTTTCCGTTGATTTCCTCTGCAATTCGCAAACCGGCTGATTCGAGATTTGAGACCGCTACGGTCTCCCAGGGATTGGCCTTCCACTCCAGAGTTTCGATAAGACTTTCAGCGCTAGACTTCCAGTTACCCCGGCCTAAATCCGAAAAGACGCAGTTCTCAATCGTTGTTGATTTCGGATGAAAATTATTGTTGGAAAAGTGAGGCTCCATTTTGTCCGCCCCCGTATTCCATATAGTGAACAAATTCTGATTGCGGGTGTACTGCTGAAAAGCAGCTAAAACATACTCTCGTGCGCTGTCTGAATATTTACCAGTCTCACTAATTGCCTTCAGCAACAACGAATGCACTAATAATTGCCTTGGATTGAAGAATTTCCACCAGTGAGTGAACCCGTGATTGGGCACGCCACCCTGCAAATGGTGAGTCATAAATCCATACGGCAATTCAGATCTTGGCCAGAAATTTGCCAAATCCTTTTCTTTGCGAAATTCCCACTCGGTCAAAGCAGCGTTGTATTGAGTGGCCAATTTTTCTCCAAAAGGAACAAAATAACGACCACTATAAGCTTCCTTGCCTTCCTTGCGTGACGGAGAAAAGGCTTGCACTGCATAACCAGCCATGGGGCCAGTCTTTCCAAATGCCTTTATAGCGTCGAGAACGTCATTTTCTCGGCCGTCTGCTTGACAGGTAAACGTCGACTTTTTTGGAACAGTGCCACCGCTCTTGTCAGTTGAGAACGTGACCCCAGTTTCGGGACACGTAACTTCTTCAGGCAGCTCACCCCGCACTTCCAGCAGTCTCAGGTGTCTGGCGCGTTCGTCATTCCAGCGGCTCGTAGCCTCGACAGTATCGGTGGCAGACCCACCATATTCGCGGCCCTCAGCATCCCTTGCCGGGCTACCTGCCAGCCACTCGGGGTGAACCAGTAGGGACAACTCGACCTTCTTGTTTTTGCCTTTCCCAAGCCGGACCATCGATGTGTGGCCGCAGCTTGGGCAGATCGCCCGGCCTTTAGGGTCTAGTGTCGCGTAGGGTTTCTCATCAAGCGCGACAAATATTGGGACGTCGGGAGCCATTCGGGCTTCCGCCTCTTCTATGTCGTAATGCGTGCCGCAGGATGCACATGCATGTTCCCAGCTCTTTATGGTCAATGTCTTCACTGCCAAGACAGGCGTAGTCATGATGGGCGTGCGATGGCCGCAACCTGTTGCCTGGCAGGGGCCATGTTTGGCCCAAAAGGTATAAATGATCTCCGGCCCCTCGTAGATGTAGTCTGCCCGCTCCCCGGGCTCCAACTTCAGCGGGTCAAATTGTGCCGTCATCCGCTTACCGGAGGGTCTGTGCGTCCAGGTCCCCTTCTCGCCTTTGGGGCCGTCACAATAGTAGAACGGCATGATCTGCGGCTTCACCTCAGCCTCAATATCGGCTAGCAATCTCTTGACTTCGTCGATATCGACATCCGCCAATTCTTGCTTGACTATGAACCACGCCACAGGGTTCAGGTCGTTCCCCAACATCTGCATGCCAAGGCGCGAGCCCTCCACCAGCGTTGTCCCCCCGCCCATGAAGATATCCGCGACCTTCAGGTGCTTGAATGCACCCTTCTTCTGATGGTTGGCGTAATAGTTGTCCCAGACAAGTTTGGCCGCATGCGAAGGGTCTTCCGGTGCCTTGGTCGCTGCCGCGATCAGCATTGACCGGAACACGCTCGACCGCCTACGCGCCCACCATTTCGACATTTGATAGATTGGCTTGCTGGCGTTGCCTTCGATCACAGCAACCTGGTTTATGGGCAGGATCGGGAAATCGACCTCAAGGCATGTTTTAGGCCGGTTCGGATCGTTGAAATCGACCGTCTCCATGGCGACTGCTTTACCTGCACCGACGGCGCGAGTGACTTCCTCGGCGACAAATTCTTTTCTGGTGGCCATACGCCCGTTCCTACTTCGAGAGCTCAATAAAGGGCGACAAAACTTCAAGGAGCGACGCCCCCCCGTGCGCGAGGGTCGGGTAGCCGCCTTGGCTGCGCCATTTCCAACGCCCAACGGCAAGCAGGTTGGAGCCGTGCGCGGTGTTCACGGGCAAAGCGACCGGTGGAACGAACGGGCCGGGGTCGTGCTCGCCGCTGACGAAGCGCCCGCTCTTGAAGGTCGCTTTCAAGAAGGCGGCTTGTTCGTCTCCTGCGTCGAAGAAGAGCCCGGTTGCCGCATAACCGTGGTCCGAAGTGATGACGACGCGCCGCCCAATCGCTAACCGCTCGACAAAACCCCAGAATTCATCGCTGGAAAGACGTTCGGCCGCATCGCGCGTCACCGTGTCGAGCCCCTGGCCGGCGCCAGCGCCGTCATGCACCATGCTGTCTGGCCAAGGATGCCAGAAGACCCAGTTCGGTGTGGCGTCAATCAGGTCGGCGCAATCCTTCCACGGGAGGTCAACGCATTCCGTCCGCGCGGGCGTTAGCTTGTGATTCCCACCGCCACCATTATTTTGCAGCTGGCTGCGGCTGCCAAACCCCAATGCGCGTGCGAACGCGTTCGTCTCGCTCGGCAATTCGGACGCGTGGGCCGTCACGCCATGCAGGATGAAACCTCTTTTTTCTGCCCCCTCGATGAGCCATGGCAGTTCGCGCAGACTGAGGCCATCAAGGATGAGCACCGCTTTCGCGCTGTAGGGCTCGGCCCACCAGCGCACTAGGCGTTCAGAAGTGCGCTCGACCGCGCTCCCAAAATCTTGCCAGAGGTCCCATCCGCATGCCGATAGGAAGAGATCGAGCGTTCCGATCTCCCGATCGCGTTTGGTCACCTCTCCTGGCGCGTTGCCGGCACCCAAGGGAGGAGAAGCGATGGCAATGGCCCGCTCGATCACCAGCCGCCATGCATCCGGCGACGGCTCCCTTAGCAGCCGCTCGAGTGTGGCGGCTTCGATCGCCATCAGCCGTCCTCTTTTTCAAGGGACAGCTCGAAGGTCATACCGTCAGGTAGCCTCTTGAGCAGCTCGCGAAGTTGCGCGCCCGTCGCCGTTGGCACCTTTATCGTGATCTCTGAGACCGGCGTCGCTGGCCCAATCCCCCAGCCTTCAAGTTTCCCAATCAGGTTGAGCGGCGACGTCGGCGGATTCGCCAGATTCGTGCGGGCCTTCGGCACGGCCCCGCCAAAAATGCTGCCACCATCAGGACTGCCGCTATCCCCCGGCATCGGGGCACCTCCACTCGGCACCGGAAAAGGAGTCCCAAGAGGCGCGCCCGAAGGAGCAGCGCCTCCGCCGAAAAGGCCTCCAGGCGGGGAAACGGTCGTCGGGCCGGCGGGCGCTGCACCGCCCGTCGCGGGAACGGCTGACGGGGATAGCAGGAACACTTCATCAAGCTGACGCCCTGTGTACGACAGCTTTGGCCGCAGGCGCCGCCACGCAGCGTCCTCGTCCTCGCCCGGCATTGCCTGGAGGTATTCCATCCCACGCAGGTTGATTGCGATCTTCCCGCGGGCACATAGACGCAGGATACGCTCCTTCATCGCGGTTTCGCCAAGCCACGGGATACAGTCCTGCCCCGCTGGCCGCGGCTCTTGGAGCTCTCGGAGCAGTTTCCCAACGGACGCGTTGTCGGATGCCGCCGTCAGAACGAGATCCGCAAAATCCTCTGGCACGAAGAGATCGTTGACCAACGCGGTTTCGATCGCCTCGGGAATTTGTACGCCCGTCGCCTTCACGGCCTCGACATGAAACTCGCATTGACCTGGGTCGGCAAAATTCCAGCGGTGCAGGACCGCAAAGCGATCAAACCGCTTCTTCAAAATATCGCGCAGCTCGCCCTGATATTTTGTGTGAAGCTTTCTGTATTCCGGGCTCTGGCTGCTCCATTCAAGCGCCTTCATCTCAGCGCGAGCCAGGACCAGCAAATCGCGGTCATAGAAGACCGGAGATGATCCGCTTCGCGGCAATAGGAACCGCACGGTGTTACGCCGCTTTTGAAGATGCTCCTTTACCCAGCGGCCAAGACGCGCGCCGATTTTATCGACCTCTTCTGGCACCACGAGGATCGGCAATCGCTCATCCCACCTATCGGGATGCTCGCTTTCTTCAAGCTGAGACCACGGGTCCGTCATCCAAGCCTTCGGCAACGCGATGACGCGAAATGTCTTTGCGACCTCCTCCGAGCCGCCGACGACATACCGGATCTCCTTCGCGAGTTGTGCGAGATCCGAGCCATCCGAGAACAACTTGTCGTTCCGCGCGCAAGCCATCAGCTTCGCTTGCGGGTTTTCGTCCTCCCGGAAAACAAGCCGCTGGCCGTCCTGGTGAATGTTGAAGCTGTTTTCGACAATGGTGGCCAATTCCACCTGGAAGGCATTCTCATCGAGCGGTTTCTGACGAGTGATGTCCACCTGAAGGGCGGCCGGCTCGGCGCCTGCCAGGTTGCCTACGGCGATCGATCGTAGCCATAGCGACCCAACGATCTCATGCAGATGCGGCGCCACCGATGCGTGGTTCGGCACAGCCTCGACAACCGACGTGATGTTTCGCAACGCCTTGTCACGCAGCGACCGGTGCTGCTGATTCGCGACAGAATCGAGAAGGGCTCCGATGCCGGTGCTGTCATCTTCAAGGCGAAAATCAGCCGCCGTCAGGATCGGTTCGTCCTCCCCACGGCTCTTGAACAGGTTTGCCAAGATACGGATGAGGTCACGGGTTTCCTGCGCATCGGTCGCGATCAACACTTGATCTTCAAGCAACTGCAAAAGGTGTGGAGCAAATGGCCACGCCTCACTAAAATCTCTGCGCTTCCTCTCATGCTCGGATGCAGGAGTGTTGAACAGGCGGAGAAATTCGGAGACATGAACGGCAATGAGCCCATCGATGCCGGTGGGCGAAATCTGAATCCGGTTCTCAAACAACCTATGCAGCAGCATCCTGCGGCGGTCGTGCTGGATACGCTCCGGACTACCCCCGGCCTTGAAATCGATCTGGACGGGATTCACCCGATGGATCTGCTGGTAAGCATCGGTATCGCCGTTCCGAACCGAAACCACCAGCGCCAGAAGATCGGGATGCTCTTTGGAAATCTCCGACAGGATCTGAATGAAATTGAAGGCCCAATTTTTCCAAGGATACTGCTTGGTGTTGGTCAGGCCGTCATACCAAGTCTGAAACTCGTCCAGCAGGAGCATCGTCGGCGTATGACGTAATAGCTCCAGGATCAGCTTATCCGATGGAATGTCCATCTTTGCACTTCCCATCCCCTCCCATTTGCCGCGGATATAGGTCCCGTGCGGATGCTGCTCGAAAAGCAGGTCCCACAGAAACTTGTAACGCTGCCGGTGGAGGCTTTCGCCGATCACGAGCATCCCGTCCCGAAGCGGGATTGCTCCGATCGCCGGGTCATTGAGCGTCGTCGCCCAGGATTTAAGCCAGGCGCCCGTCGATACGGGATCATGTACGGCATGGAAAAGAGCGGCCATAAGGTGCGATTTACCCAGGCCCCGCTCGCCGATGACGACAACGGGGCGGCCCTGGTTTGGCCCGACAGCCTCGATGCCTTTCAAGAGATCATGGGTAGGGTACGTGATCTCGAGGAATTGAGCCGCCGCAATCTGGGTCGCGCCGGTATTGCTTTCGTTGGAAAGCTCGATCGCCGTGCCCTTAAGGCGCTTGCCTTTGAACTCCTGGCGAAGGTTAAGCCCTAACATTTCGGCCCCCGTCGATTCGGTTTGTTATATGCGGCGCGGCTGCGTGCGCGGGCGCGCCGACCAATGTGATCTGCTGATCTTGCGGCAGTCGCGCGCTAGGGTCGGTATCGAGACCGAGACGTCGCAGTGTGTAATAGAGCAACGCCTTCCGAACCGGTATCTCAGCCACACCACCATTCATGCCGTAGTCGAGTTCGACAATTCTCCGCTGCTCAGCCGATAGTTCTGGATGGGGCGCAATTTTGACGACTACAGACTCATGCCAATCGGCATCGGCCTTTGGATCGACGTCGGCTGGCCTCGTTCCACGTATTCCGAGGATCCGCGACAGGACGAAATCCTTGAACACCATATCGAGCGCGCAGTAGCTCCGCGCGTGCCAGCGAAACCCGTCAAAGCCGATCGCGTGCGGCGCGACCCAGCGCCACATCGGCTCGGGCCGGGAGAGGGACTGGTATTTGATCTCGATCTCGTCACCTGCACGGATGGCGGCAACGACCGAGCGCAATATTTTGGCGTCTACGGAACGCGACGGCGTTGGCGTGGTGTCAAACGCCGGGGACGCGCCAATCCAGGTTTCTCTCAGTTGAAGGAGGCCATCTGCCATCGACCTGAGCTGAGAAAGATAGCGGCTTGCGTCCGGCCGCAGGAATATTGGGGCGAATTCTGCCCCCCGCACATAGGCCTTGCCGCTCTTGTCATAGACCATGTTCGCCGGAGCCAAGCCGAGATAGCGGTTCAGGTCGGTCGACGCCTGCTGTACGGATATTCCGAACGAATCGATCAGGTCGCTGCGGTTGACATGCCCCTCCCAGAAGAGCCGGAACTCGATGAACTCAAGTCTGCGCTCAACGCCCCATCTGAGATCCCGCTGCTCTTCGCCCACCAAACGCTCCGACTGACACTTCGCGACGGGTAACGCGATGGAACGAGTTACTAGTCTGATCGCACCATAGCCGGGAGCGCCGCCGCCCGCAATGCTGAGGTTGACCATGAGCAGCAGGAGCGCCCATCACCAGATTCCCTGCTACCGTGGTCGATGCTCGGGCGGGCCAGAACGAGATTTCACCCCTTACCCTCCGGCTGACCAACAGTCCGATTTCTACGCCAGACCGACCCACCGCCCTACCAAGGCAACTCAGGTCTTCCAAATACCAGGGACTATCGGTTTCCATTGGCACCAGACGCTGACCAACGGAAGCAGAGCCATGGGCGCGAACGCTGAGCAAACCATCAAACGAACAATCCGTCGGACTGAATTACGCCAAATCGTGCCGGTCGCCGACACGACCATCTATGAGATGGAGCAACGTGGCGAATTTCCGCGGCGGTTCAATCTCACGCCGCGCTGCGTCGTCTGGGATCTTGCTGAAGTCGAAGCATGGATCAGCGAGCGCCGCCTCGCATCGGACACGGCTGTGAACAAACGCGCCCCAGCCCCAGACGTGCGACAACGCAAGACGCGCCCGGTCAGAGCGTAGGCTCCGGCGCGAGCAATTGCATGTTTGGCGGATAGAGCGTCGGCGTATGCTTGCGGCCATCGACCCAGGCATCGACCATATCGGCCCACTCCTGCATCATGTGGCGCCGCTGATGCTCATACTCCGCCTTGTTGTAGATGCCCCGTGACGAACGCCCGTCCTCGTGCGCCAGGCACTTCTCGATCCAGTCGCTGTTGAAGCCCAACTCGTTGAGGAGCGTGGAGCCGGTGCGCCGGAGATCGTGAACCGTGAACGGCTCCAGGGGCAGCCCTTCCTTCTTTGCCCGCTCAACCACGGCATAGGTGATGCGGTTGAACGTGGCGCGCGACATCGGCGCGTCGGCGTCATAGCGAGATGGCAGAAGGTAGCGCGAATTCCCTGCGCAAGTTTTCAGCGCGATCATGATGTCGAGCACTTGCTGCGAGAGATAGACGTTATGAGCTTTGGACCGCTTCATCCGCTCCTTGGGAATCGACCAGACAGCATTCTCAAAATCGACCTCGTCCCAGGTCGCATCCTGCAATTCGCTCTTGCGGACCATCGTCAGCAGGAAGAGCTTCATACCGAGCCTGATTGTCGGGAGCGTCGGCACATAGCCGATCTGCTTGAGCATGACCCGGATCTCGGCGGGCGATAGCGAACGATCTTTCGGGACAAAGGTGGCGATCGAAGCTGGTCCGACCTCCTCGGCCGGATTGGGCACCTTCTCCCCGTGCAGGATCGCGAAGCCATAGACCAGCTTGATGATATCCCGCACATGGACCGCCGTCGCCGGCGCGCCCCGGTCCTTCACCTTCCCGCAAAGGACCCTTACGTCGCCCGAGGTAATTTCGGTAAGAAGCCGATTTCGAAACGGGGGCAGGATGTCTCGTTCGAAGATTGCACGACGCATTGAGCGCGTGCTGTCGGCCATCCTGGCCTCCTGAAGCCATCGCTCGCCGAACTCCCCAAAGCTCTTCGCTTCCTTCAGGCGCCGCTTCTCGCGCTGCTTGCCGTGCGCAGGCGAACTGCCCTCGGCGACCTCCCGCTTGGCGTCGATACACTTCTCTCTGGCGCGCGCCAGAGAGAGCCCGGAAGCACCGTATCGCCCGATCGTCAGCGTCTCGCGCCGTCCGTTGAGTCGGTAGTCGTAGCGGAAGGTGATCAACCCCGTTGGAGAGACGGTAACGTACATACCGTCACGGTCGGCGACTTTGTAAGTTTTTTCTTTTGGCTTCAGTTGTTTAAGGGCGGTGTCGGTCAACATGGATCGGCCATTTCGGGGCAAATTTCGGTGTCTGACGGTCATTTTTACCGTCAGCGGCCCTCTTCGGCAAGATCATATTTTTTATTGTTATATCTCAAATACTTATGCATATATTTTTACCGTCACACCGAAAATCAGGCTGACGGTAAAGGGATTTTCGGGCCAGAAGGCCTTCACTCCTTACCGTCAGGCTTACCGTCAAATTGAGCCGCTGGCCACCGATAGTCCGCGATAGGTATGGAGACAATTATCATTATAAATCATCGTACTAATGCCAATTTGCGATAGGCCGCGATACGTCCCGCACCCTATAAAATCATTCCCACTCGATCGTCCCCGGCGGCTTGCTCGTCACATCGTAGACGACCCGGTTGATCCCCTTCACCTCGTTGATGATGCGCGTCGCCGCGCGGCCCAAAAACGCCATGTCGAAAGGGAAGAAGTCGGCCGTCATGCCGTCGCTGGAGGTCACCGCGCGCAGCGCGCAGACGGCGTCGTAAGAGCGGCCGTCGCCCATCACGCCGACCGTGCGCACGGGCAGCAGCACCGCGAAGGCCTGCCAGATCTGGTCGTAGAGCCCGGCGGCGCGGATTTCTTCGAGGTAGATCGCGTCGGCCCGGCGAAGCACGTCGAGCTTCTCCTGGCTGACCGCGCCGGGAATGCGGATCGCCAGGCCGGGCCCCGGAAACGGGTGGCGGCCGACGAAATTCTCCGGCAGGCCGAGTTCGCGCCCGAGCGCGCGCACTTCGTCCTTGAAGAGTTCGCGCAACGGCTCGACCAGCTTCATCGCCATGCGCTCCGGCAGGCCGCCGACGTTGTGGTGCGACTTGATCGTCGCCGACGGGCCGCCGGCGAAGGAGACCGACTCGATCACGTCGGGATAAAGCGTCCCTTGCGCGAGGAAATCGACCGGCCCGCGTCCGTCGGCGGCGATTTTTTTGGCTTCGCGCTCGAAGGTCTCGATGAACAGCCGGCCGATCGTCTTGCGCTTCGCCTCCGGCTCGTCGACGCCTGCGAGCGCGTCGAGAAACGCCCGCTCGGCGCCGACGTGAACGAGCGGAATGTTGAAATGGCCGCGGAAGAGCCTGACCACCTCTTCGCCTTCGCCGGCCCGCATCAGGCCGTGGTCGACGAACACGCAGGTCAGTTGATCGCCGACCGCCTCGTGGATCAGCACCGCCGCGACGGCGGAGTCGACGCCGCCGGAGAGACCGCAGATGACGCGGCCCTCGCCGACGCGGCGCTTAATCGCCTCGCGCGCCTCGGCGCGGAACGCCGCCATCGTCCAGTCGCTCTTCAGCCCCGCGACCTGATGGACGAAATTGCCGATCAGCCGCGCGCCGTCGGGCGTATGGACGACTTCGGGGTGGAACATCAGGCCGTAATAGCGGCGCTTCTCGTCGGCGATCAACGCGAAGGGCGCGTTCTCCGACGTCGCGACGCGCGTAAAGCCCGGCGGCAGGCGGGTGATGCGGTCGCCGTGGCTCATCCACACGGCGTGGCGCTCGCCCGGCTTCCACACGCCTTCCAGCAGCGGGCTCGCTGCGCCGACCGCGACTTCGGCGCGGCCGAATTCGCGATGGTGGCCGCTCTCGACTTCGCCGCCGAGCTGAGCCGCCATCGTCATCTGGCCATAGCAGATGCCGAGCACCGGAACTTGCGCGTCGAAGATCGCTTGCGGCGCGCGCGGGCTGCCCTCGTCGGGCACCGAGGCGGGCCCGCCCGACAGGATGACCGCCTTCGGCTTCATCTCGACGAACGCGCGCTCGGCGTTCTGGAACGGCGCGATCTCGCAATAGACCCCCGCCTCGCGCACCCGCCGCGCGATGAGCTGCGTCACCTGAGAGCCGAAGTCGACGATCAGCAGCTTGTCGTGGGCGAAGGCCGGAGCGGCCGGCTCGTTCGCATGCTGGGCCATCTTGAGAATCGCGCCTCGTCCGAATTTGCTTCGCTTCGCTTAGGCAAAAGCGCGCCCGCGCGCAATCGGCGAAAGCGGGCGAAGCGAAATGAAGCGCCAGCGCGGCCGCGTCGCGCTCGGCAGGCGCCGGGGCGGCGAACCGCGTCGAATCGATCGACGCGCCAGCGCGACAATCCCCGCCGTCGACCTCTTGGAGAGCTTCTTTTTCCGACTGTCGGAGTCTGTCAAGGACTTTAGCCGCTGCGCGGCGGCCCGTAGGGCCGTCCTTGACAGACT
>JBEKLU010000125.1:0-16053 GCA_050010035.1 Roseiarcus sp. | reverse complement strand
AGATCGAGCCCGTGATCGGCGCGCAGGACATAGGCGATGCCGCCCTTGCCCGACTGGCTGTTGATGCGGATCACCGCCTCGTAATCGCGCCCGACGTCCTTGGGGTCGATCGGCAGATAGGGTACCTGGAACAGCGGCGCGTTGCGCTTCTCCTGCGCCTCGAAGCCCTTCTTGATCGCGTCCTGATGCGAGCCGGAAAACGCGGTGTAGACGAGTTCGCCGACGTAAGGATGGCGCTGATGCACCGGCAATTGCGTGCAGAATTCCGCCACTTCCTTGATCGCGTTGACGTCGTGCAGGTCGAGTTCGGGATCGATCCCTTGCGTGAACAGATTGAGCGCCAGCGTCACGATGTCGACGTTGCCGGTGCGCTCGCCGTTGCCGAACAAGGTGCCCTCCACCCGGTCGGCGCCGGCCATCAGCGCCAACTCCGCCGCCGCCACCGCGGCGCCGCGGTCGTTGTGCGGGTGGACCGAGAGGATGACGCTGTCGCGCTCGGAAATATGCCGGCCGAACCATTCGAACTGGTCGGCGTAGACGTTGGGCGTCGCCATCTCGACGGTGGCGGGCAGATTGAGGATCAACCGCTTTTGCGGCGTCGGCCGCAACTCCGCCTTCACCGCTTCGCTGACCTCGAGCGCGAAATCGAGTTCGGTGCCGGTGAAGCTTTCCGGCGAGTATTCGAAGGCGAACTCGGTCCCAGGCGCCGCGTCGGCCAATTGCTTGACTTGCCGCGCCGCCGCGACCGCGATTTCGCGCACGCCGGCCCGATCCATGCGGAAGACGACCTCGCGCTGCAGGGTCGAGGTCGAATTGTAGAAATGCAGAATGACCTTCTTGGCGCCCTTCACCGCCTCGAAGGTGCGTTCGATCAGTTCGGGCCGACATTGCGTCAGCACCTGGATCGCCACGCCGTCGGGGATATTGCCGCCCTCGATGATCGAGCGCACGAAATCGAAATCGGTCTGCGAGGCGGCGGGGAACGCCACCTCGATCTCCTTGAAGCCCATGCCGAGCAGCAGAGCGAACATGCGGTTCTTGCGATCGACGCCCATCGGCTCGATGAGCGCCTGATTGCCGTCGCGCAGATCGACCGAGCACCAGATCGGCGCCTTGGTGATCACGCGCGAAGGCCACTGGCGGTCGGGCAACACGATCGGCGCGAAGGCGCGATACTTATGGATGGGCATGTTTGTCATGGCGGACCTTTTAAGGCGGCGCTGCGGTCGCGTCGCCCTCCTCGTGGGGGCCAGCGCGCGCAACGATGCGAAACCCTGGAAAATGCGAAATCGAGCTTGGCCTCCCGGCGCGGTCAAAGCGCCGGGCGGGTAAGTCGCAATGTCGACAGCAGGGTCTTGGACCGCGTTCGCATGGCGGCAAAAAAGCAGAGGCGCGCAAAAAAATCAACCCACAATCGCGCCGATCGCGCCTCGCGACGGCGGCAGGCCGCGTCGCGATCGCCGTCGGATGCGACAATTTCCAGTTGACGAACACCGCGAAACCGGGTGACATGTTAGCGCGCAGGGTAGGGACGTCAGGGGTGACCTTCGGGCGGCGGGAACGCCCGGCTCGAGGGGGTGGGCCGCGGCGGAGGCGCCTTGCGCTCGCCTCGACTTGGACGGTCGCTCCAGCGAGGCGGAACCCCTCCAACCGATCCGGTCGATGACGCCGCTTATTTCCATTCGGAATCTCAGCAAGAGCTTCCCGGGGGTCCGCGCCCTGAGCCACGTTCAGTTCGAGCTCCTGGGCGGCGAGGTTCACGCCCTGGTGGGCGAAAACGGCGCCGGCAAGTCGACGCTGATGAAGATTCTGGCCGGCGTTTACAGCAAGGACAGCGGGGAGATTCTGTACAATGGCGAGCCGGTGAACTTCGTCAGTCCCGGCGCCGCCCAGGCGGTGGGCATTTGGATCGTTCATCAGGAGCTCCAACTGATGAACCACCTCACCGTCGCCCAGAACATTTTCATCGGGCGCGAACCGCGAGGACGTTTGGGCATCCTGCTCGATGAGGACAAACTCAATCGTCAGGCGCGCGAAATTCTCGACCACATGAATTTGGACCTCGACCCGCGCGCGATCGTCGGCGGGCTGACCGTCGCCATGCAACAAATGGTGGAGATCGCCAAGGCGCTCTCGTTCCATTCGCGCGTGCTGATCATGGACGAGCCCACGGCCGCGCTGAACGACGCCGAGATCGCCGATCTGTTCAATATGATCCGCGAACTGAAGGCGCGCGGCGTCGGCATCGTCTACATTTCCCACAAGATGGACGAACTCAAGCAAATTTCCGATCGCGTCACGGTCCTTCGCGACGGCGAATACGTAGCGACCGTGCCGACGGCGACGACGAGCATGGACGCGATCATCGGCATGATGGTCGGCAGAACCCTGATGGACGTGGAGCGCGCGCCGACGCAGGCGCCGCAACGCGAGGTCGCGCTCGAAGTGAGAGGCCTGAACTGCGGCCCACTGGTCAAGAACGTCGGCTTCACCGTGCGACGCGGCGAGATTCTGGGATTCGCCGGCCTGATGGGCGCCGGCAGAACCGAAGTGGCGCGCGCGGTTTTCGGCGCGGACAAGGCCCAGTCGGGCGAAATCCTCGTGCGGGGCGTCGCGGCTGCGATCAAGTCGCCGCGCGACGCGGTCGCGCACGGCATCGGCTACCTCTCCGAAGACCGCAAACGATTCGGCTTGGCCACCGGCATGGACGTCGAGGCCAACGTCGTCATGACCAATCTCGCCAAGTATCTGTCGTTGAAATTCTTCCTGCGCAAGCAATTGATCCGCGCGACGGTGCTGTCGTTCATCAAGCTTCTCGACATCCGCACGCCCTCGGCGACGCAGGAAGTCCGGCTTCTCTCGGGCGGCAATCAGCAGAAGATCGTCGTGGCGAAATGGCTGGCGCGCGATTGCGACATTCTCTTCTTCGACGAGCCGACGCGAGGCATCGACATCGGCGCCAAGACCGAGATCTATAAGCTGCTGCGCTCGCTGGCCGAGCAGGGCAAGGCGATCGTCATGATTTCGTCGGAACTGCCGGAGATTCTGCGCATGAGCGACCGCATCGTCGTGATGTGCGAGGGCCGGATCACCGGCGAGCTTCTCGCCAAGGACGCGACCCAGGAGCGGATCATGCAGTTGGCGACGCAACGCGAAACTTTGAAGGCCGCTTGAGGCCGGGGGAAATCACGCAGATGGCGACGCGATCCGATACGGCGACGATGGCGAACGGCGGGCGCCTGCTGATGTTCCGGGCCCGATTTTTCAGTTCGTCCGCGCGCCAGAAGCTGCTCGCGTTCGCGAGCCTGATCGTTCTGCTGATCTTTTTCACCATCGCCTCGCCCGCGTTCATGCAAACCGACAATATTCTCGGCATCTTGCAGTCGACGGCGGTCAACGGCGTCCTGGCGATCGCCTGCACGTTCGTCATCATCACCGCCGGCATCGACCTCTCCGTCGGCACGCTGATGACGTTCTGCGCGGTCATGGCGGGCGTGTTCCTGACTTTTTGGCGGCTGCCGCTGTGGACGGGCATCGTCGCGGCGATCGCCACGGGCGCGCTGAGCGGCTCCGTCTCGGGCGCGCTGATCGCGAAATTGAAGATCCCTCCCTTCATCGCAACGCTCGGCATGATGCTGGTGCTGAAGGGGCTTTCGCTCGTCGTCTCCGGCGTCAAGCCGATCTATTTCAACGACACCGAGAACTTCTCGATGATCTCGCAGGACTCGCTGATCGGCTACGTCCTGCCCAGCCTGCCCATTCCCAACGCGGTGCTGATCTTGTTCACGCTGGCGATTCTGGCCTCGATCGTGCTCACCCGAACGGCGCTGGGGCGCTACACCTTCGCAATAGGCAGCAACGAGGAAGCGGTTCGTCTTTCCGGCGTCGACGTGGATCGCTGGAAGATCGCGATCTATGGGCTCGGCGGCGGCATTTGCGGCGTCGCGGGCCTGCTCATCGCCTCGCGGCTGAATTCCGCTCAACCGGCGCTGGGCCAAGGCTACGAGCTCGAGGCGATCGCCGCCGCCATTATCGGCGGCACGTCGCTGAGCGGTGGATCGGGAACGATCCTCGGCACCATCATCGGGGCCTTCATCATGAGCGTTCTCACCAACGGCTTGCGCATCCTCTCGGTTGCCCAGGAATGGCAGAACGTCGCGACGGGTGTGATCATCATTCTGGCCGTCTACGCCGACATTCTGCGTCGCAGGGGCGCGTGACGCGCGAAACCTTTCAATCAAGGAGGCATCGGTGACTTAGAAGCGTGTGTCCGTGATCGTCTTCGGCAAGTGAAAGGCGAGTAGTTGGATCAATCAAAGTGCAAGTGGAGGAAAACCATGTTGAACCGACGAGTATTCACCGCCTGCGTCGGCGCCGCCGCGCTGCTGGGCTTGGCCGGCGTCGCGCACGCCGACGACATTTACATTCCGCTGATCTCCAAGGGCTTTCAGCATCAGTTCTGGCAGGCGGTGAAATCCGGCGCGGAACAGGCGGCCAAGGAGCACAACGTCAAGATCACGTTCGAGGGGCCGGAAACCGAGGCGATGGTCGACAAGCAGGTCGACATGCTTTCGGCCGACCTCGCCAAGCACCCGAACGCGATCGGCCTCGCGGCGCTCGACAGCAAGGCCGAAATTCCCTTGCTCAAGAAGGCGCAGGCGGAAAAGATCCCGGTCATCGCCTTCGATTCCGGCGTCGACAGCGACATTCCGCTCACCACCTGCACGACCGACAATCTGGCGGCCGCGGGCCTGGCGGCGGACAAGATGGCGGAGATGATCGGCGACGCGGGCGACGTCGCCGTCATCGTGCACGACCAGACCAGCCGCACCGGCATCGATCGTCGCGACGGCTTCCTCAACGAGATGAAGGCCAAGCATCCGAACATCAAGATCGTCAGCGTCCAATACGGCGCCGGCGACCACTTGAAGTCGGCCGAGATCGCCAAGGCGATGATCCAGGCCAACCCGAACCTCAAAGGCATCTTCGGCGCCAACGAAGGCTCGGCGATCGGCGCGACGATCGGCGTCAAAGAGTCGGGCAAGAAGCTCGTCCTCATCGGCTACGACTCGGGCAAGGCGCAAAAAGACGCGATCATGTCGGGCGAAATGGCGGGCGCCATTACCCAGAACCCGATCGGCATCGGCCGCTGTGTCGTCGAATCGGCCTTGAAGGCGCTGAAGGGCGAGACGCTGCCCAAGGTGATCGACACCGGCTTCTACTGGTACGACAAGACGAATATCACCGACCCGAAGATCGCCGCCGTGCTGTACGACTGAGATCGCGACGCGATGAGGAAGGAGGGCTTCGGCCCTCCTTTCTCTCGCGAGATTTCCCGCCGCCCGCCGAGGCCTCCCGGCCATCGTGCGCAGGCGCCTTCAAACGCGGCGTTTCAAGGTTCCGGCTGCGCAAGCTCCCCCGCCAGTGTATGGTCGCGCGCGCCCAACGCCGATTTTGGAGAAAGAGAATGTTGAAGAAGCTGCTCGTCGCCGCCGTCGGCGCTTCGCTCGCGGCCGTCACCGCCCCGAGCTTCGCCGCCAACGCGCCCACCATCCCGGTCATCGTCAAGGACACCACCTCGCTCTACTGGCAGACCGTCCTCGCCGGCGCCCGCAAGGCGGGCAAGGACCTGGGCGTCAACGTTCCCGAACTGGGCGTACAATCCGAATCCGACGTCAACGGCCAGATTTCGACTCTCGAAGACGCCCTCGCCGAAAAACCGGCCGCCGTCGTGATCGCGCCGATCGACTTCAAGGCGCTCGGCAAGCCGATCGACGCGGCCGCCAAGAAGGCGCCGATCGTCGACATCGATTCCCCGGCCGATTCGAAAGCCTTTGCCTCGTTCGTGGCGACCGACAACGTGCAGGGCGGACGCATCGCGGCCGACGGCCTCGCCGCGGCGATCGCCGCCAAATACGGCAAGGCCGAGGGCGACGTCGCGCTCATCGCCTCGCTGACGGGCGTCGCCTCGCTCGACGCGCGCGCCAAGGGCTTTAGGGAAGAGCTCGCCGCCAAGTATCCCGGCCTCAAGCTCGCGGCCGACAAGGTCGCCGACGGCAAGGCGACGGCCGCGCTCGGCGTCATGACCGATCTCATGGCGGCCGATCCGAACCTGCGCGGCGTCTTCGCTTCGGACCTGAGCATGGCCGAGGGCGCCGGCCAGGCGATCGCGGACGGCAAGAAGGCCGACACGATCGAGATGGTGGGCTTCGACGACGACGACAAGCTCCAGGGGTTCCTCAAGGATGGCACGATCTCCGCTCTGGTGGTGCAGGATCCCTATCGCATGGGCTACGAGGGCGTGAAGACCGCGCTCGCCGCATCGAAAGGCGAAAAGGTCGAGGCCTTCATCGACACCGGCGCCAACCTGATCACCAAGGCCGACATGGACGGCGAAAAGCAGCAGGCGCTGCTGAACCCGAAGGTGAAGTGATCGAGGATTCGCGCCGATCGTCGTCGTCGTCCGTTTCGACAGCCTGAGGCGCGGGAAGCGTTGACGAAGGACGCGCTCGCCTGCGGCGATCTTCTCGCCCATCGCCGCTACGCCTACGCGCGGTCCGCCGCCGAGGACGGCGATTGGCGCGCCGCGGCCGAGGTGCTGGAACAGGCGCTCGAACGCGCGCCCGGCTGGGCGCCGGCGCGGTTCGCGCTCGGCGAGGCGAGGGAGAAGCTCGGCGACCGCGACGGCGCGGCCGAGGCGTTCCGCGCGACGCTCGCCGCCGATCCCGCGGACGCGCAGGGCGCCGGCGCGCGGCTGGCGCTGCTCGGCGCAGGCGAAGCGCCGACGGCGCTGCCCAAGGCCTACGTCGCGCGCCTGTTCGACGACTATGCGCCGCGCTTCGAGGAGCATCTGACCGGCGAACTCGCCTATCGGGGACCCGCCCTCGTCATCGAAGCGCTCGACCGCGTCGCCGGCGCGCGCCGCTTCCCCCGTTGCCTCGATCTCGGCTGCGGCACGGGCCTGATGGGCGCCGCGTTACGGCCGCGCGTGGACGAACTCGTCGGCGTCGATCTCTCGCCGGCGATGATCGCCAAGGCCCGAAAGACGGGCGGCTACGACGCGCTCGAAGTCGGCGACGTCGTCGATCGTCTCGCGCGCCGCGATCGCGGCGAATTCGACCTCGTCGTCGCCGCCGACGTCCTGGCCTATATTGGCGATCTCGCTGACGTCGTTTCCTCGGCCGCGCGCGCGCTCGCGCCCGGCGGCCTCGTCGCCTTCACCGTCGAGACCGACGCGGGCGAAGGGTTCCGCCTCGGCGCGACCCTGCGCTTCGCTCATTCGCGCGACTATGTGCTGGCGACCGCCGCAGCCGCCGGTCTCCAGCCGCTCCTCTTGGTCGACGCCTGGGCGCGCCGCGAAGCCGGCTGCGAAGTCCCGGGGCTGGTCTGCGCGTTCGCGGGCGCGTGACCCGCCGCCCGCGCCGAACCCTCACGCGCGCCGGCCTTGGCGCGCGCGCATGATCGCCGCGTTCAGCGCGCCGCCGAACACGAACAGCGCGGCCATCGCGTAAAGGAACACCAGCGCGATCATCACCGAAGCCAGGCCTGCGTAAGTCGAAACGTAATTGCGCGCGAATTCGCTCAGGTAGGCGCCGATGATTTCACCGAAGGCGATGCTGCCGCAGAACGTCGCGATCACGCCCGGCGCGATCTCGAGGAGGCGCAGCCGCTCGGCCGGCAGCCAGCGATGCGCGATGAGCAGCGTGATCGCCAGCAGCAAGGCCTCGACGCCGAGCCGCGCGAAGGTCACGACGACTTGCAGCGGCGCCAGCGCCGGAACGAAGCGCAGAACGCCCGCCCAGATCAGCGGTCCGAGCACCATGAGGAAAGCGAGCGCGAGCAGCGCCAGCGAAGCGACGAGCGCGAAAGCGAGGGACTGCAGTCGCAGCAGCCACCAGGGCCGCGCCTCCTGACAGGCGTAGGCGCGGTTGAGGCCGGTGCGCAGAGCTTCGATCGCGCTCGACGAGAAATAGAGCGCGAGCACCGCGCCGAAGGTCAGCAAGCCGCCGCGCGGCGCCGTCAGCACGTTGTGAACTTCCCCGGCGATCGGCTCGGCGACCACGGCCGGCCAGGCGGCGAAGATGAGATGCGTCGCCTCGTTCGCCAGGTCTTGCGTCCCCAGGAAGCCCGCCATCGCGGTGACGAAGATCAGAAAGGGAAAGAGCGACGTCAGCGTCGACAGCGCGATGTGGCTGGCGATCGCCCAGCCGTCCTCGGCCACGAAATGGTAGGTCGCGTCGACAAGAATGGCCATCGCCTTGCGCATGCCCGCCGAGCCCGCTCCGATTTCGCACCCCGCCGATCCGGCGGCCGCTTCGCGAGGCCGCTATATCACGCCCGGTTCGGGATTTGCCCCCGGACCGCGCCGCTCCCCAAAAACGCATTGCCACAGCCGCCACGACGAAGCATTGTGCGGCGCAACAGCGCCCTGTCAGGAGAAAGCGAAGTGCCGCTCGACGATCTCGCCCCACGAGCCTTGAACGCCGTCGAAGCGTTGCTCGCGCGCGCCGTGTCGGCCGTGCGCGACAGGGTCGGGATCGGCGGGCGCCTCAGCGCGGAGAAAATCGAGCGCGAGCAGCACGCCGCGCACGGGCTCGCCTGGCTCGCCACCTATGTCGAGGCGATCAAGGAAATGACCGCCTACGCCAAGCGAATGCGCGCCGAGGGGCGCTTCGGCGAGATCGAGACGCTGCTGACCGCGATCGGCCTGGGCGAATATCTCGCCCAGATTTTCGGCGGCATCCCGATGAACCAAGGCGAAATCGTCCGCCTGAGCGATTTCGGCCTGACGCGGGAAGACGTCGCGCGATGGCGCAACGAAGCGGTCGAGACGCTGATCGAGACGGGAAACACCCCCGAGGCGCGCGCGCGCCTCGCCGCGCTGATCGCCGAGGCGCACGCGGGCGCGATCGGCGACCCCGGCCTCGACGAGACCTTCGCGGCCATTCGCGACCAGATGCGCCGCTTCGCCGACGCCGAGGTCGTCCCGCACGCGCAGGACTGGCACCGCGCCAACGCCTACATTCCGCTCGAGGTCATCGCCGGCCTCTCGCAAATGGGCGTCTTCGGCCTGACGATCCCCGAGGAATACGGCGGCCTCGGCCTCGGCAAGGTGGCGATGTGCGTCGTCTCCGAGGAGCTTTCGCGCGGCTATATCGGCGTCGGTTCGCTCGGCACGCGCTCGGAGATCGCCGCCGAGCTGATCCTGTGCGGCGGCACGGAAGAGCAGAAGCGCCGTTTCCTGCCCAAGATCGCCAGCGGCGAAATCCTGCCGACCGCCGTCTTCACCGAGCCCAACACCGGCTCCGACCTCGCCTCGCTGCGCACGCGCGCCGCGCGCGAGGGCGATCTTTACGTGATCAACGGCGCCAAGACCTGGATCACCCACCCGGTGCGCGCCGATCTGATGACCTTGCTCGCGCGCACCAACCCGAACGAGCCGGGCTACAAGGGCCTGTCGATGTTCCTGGCCGAGAAGCCGCGCGGCACGGACGCCGAGCCTTTCCCCGCCGAGGGCATGTCGGGCGGCGAAATCGAGGTGCTCGGCTATCGCGGCATGAAGGAATACGAGATCGCCTTCGACGGCTTCGCCATTCCCGCCGACAGCCTGCTCGGCGGCGTCGAAGGCCAGGGTTTCAAGCAACTGATGGAGACCTTCGAATCGGCGCGCATTCAGACCGCGGCGCGCGCGGTCGGCGTGGCGCAATGCGCGTTCGAGCTCGGCTTGCGCTACGCCAAGGAGCGCGTGCAGTTCGGCAAGACGCTGATCAACTTCCCGCGCGTCGCCGACAAGATCGCGATGATGGCGACGGAAATCCACATCGCGCGGCAGATCACCTATTTCGCCGGGCGCGCCAAGGACGAAGGCCGCCGCTGCGATCTCGAGGCCGGCATGGCCAAGCTGCTGGGCGCCCGCGTCGCCTGGGCCGCCGCCGACAACGCGTTGCAGATTCACGGCGGCAACGGCTTCGCGCTGGAATACCCGATCTCGCGCGTGCTGTGCGACGCGCGCATCCTCAACATCTTCGAGGGCGCGGCGGAAATTCAGGCGCAGGTGATCGCGCGGCGGCTGCTCGAAGGAGGAAATTAAGGCGGCCGACGTATGTCTCGCCGCCGCCGCCAGCTACTGGTTGTCAGTCCAGAATTCAACCGGTATTATCTATGACGCATGTACTGTCAATCATTCTTGCCACTTTATAATGAAGGACGCCGCCCCAATACACGGTATAGAACGTGTATTCTTGAAATCCAGGAAGCAGTCGAGACTCCCACGACGCTGTGCAATTCGCTCCATCGACCCTTATTGTTATCGTATCGATATTCTGCGCCGCCTTGTAAATCCTTACTAACTCGTGAGGCCCGGCGACGTGCCAGAGATTTCCACCCAATGCTTGCCCTTGCTGTACTGTATCAACTATATCGTGCGCCGCGCCGTTTCCCGCGTGGCGAACCTGAACATACGTTTCTTCAAAATGGTTCTTTCCAGTTAAAATTAAGGTGATGTCATGTGTTATAGCGCCACTCCAGGGAATTTCACGGTCACGCTCATAATAAACGTCGAGTTTCACATGTATTCTAGTGGGCTTGGCATCGTCAGCGTACGACGCGAGCGCTCCGCAAGACAAAGCCACTGCCACAAACGTCAGCGCCAGAACTCTGCGCAAAGTCAACGAATATACTCCACCGCACTGAGTAGACGTTTGGCGCCGGCTCGACATCCGGTAAATCCGCGAAACTTTTGTTGACGCTACCCTTGTTTCGGCATTCTTGGCAAGCCCTGCTCGCGTCGCCCTGCTCGCCGCCATCGTGGATATTGCTCGTGAGCCCCGACCTCAGAGCGGCTCGATCCTGACATGCGCGACGCCCGCCTGGCGCATGCCGAGCGCGTCGGCGGCGACAGTCGAAACGTCGATGATGCGGCCGTGGACGAACGGCCCGCGATCGACGATGACGACGACCGTGCTGCGGCCGTTGTCGAGATTGACGACCCGCACGTGCGTGCCGAATGGCAGCGTGCGATGCGCGGCGATCAGGCCGCCGTGATGAGGATTGCGGTAATAGGTCGCTTGGCCGTACTCGTCGGCCGAGGCGGCGGAAAAGGCGAATACGGCGCCGAGCGCCGCAAGCGTTATGGGGTTCATCGACGACTCCTGATTTGTTCGGCTCCACACCTCCCCTGCCCAGACGAAGCGGCGTCCATCTCGTAAATTTGCGTCGAAAAGGCGGCAGCCTTGATTTTGCCGCCATTTCCGCGACAAAGCATGTAAGATAAACCATGTAACATGTCGGCTTCCTGCGGCGACGGTAGGGCAGCTCTGTTCCGGATCTATCCGCCGTCATGGCCGGGCTCGACCCGGCCATCCCAAGGCGATTGCAAAGCAATCGTCCGCACGTTCCGGGGAAGCTCACCGCGGCGTGCGGACGATTGCTACGCAATCGCCTCGGGATGCCCGGCACGAGGCCGGGCATGACGAACTAAATGGAATTGCCCGCGTGAGAGGGTGAGGCTTTGAAGATTCTCGTCGTCGGCGCCGCGGGCATGATCGGCCGCAAGCTCTGCGAGCGGCTGGCGCGCGACGGCGCGCTCGCCGGAAAACCGATCGAGGCGGCCCACTTCGTCGACATCGTCCCGCCGAGCCCGCCGCCCTTCGCCGCTTTCCCCATTTCCTACGAAGCTTTCGACGTCGCCGCTCCCTATGTCGCGCCGAAGCTGATCGCCGGCCGCCCCGACGTCGTCTACCTCCTCGCCTCGGTGGTCTCCGGCGAAGCCGAGAGCGATTTCGACAAGGGCTATGCGATCAATCTCGACGGCGCGCGCCTGCTCTTCGAGGCGATCCGCAGCGAGCATCGCCTCTCCGGCGGCCTCTATCGGCCTCGGCTCGTCTTCACGTCGTCGATCGCGGTCTTCGGCGCGCCGTTTCCCGAGACCATCGGCGACGATTTCTTCTCGACGCCGCTGACGAGCTACGGAACGCAGAAGGCGGTCACCGAATTGCTGCTCGCCGATTATTCGCGGCGCGGCTTTTTCGACGGCGTCGGATTGCGCCTGCCGACGATATGCGTGCGCCCCGGCCCGCCCAATCGCGCCGCGTCCGGCTTCTTCTCGGGCATCATTCGCGAGCCGCTGGCGGGGCGCGAGGCGACCCTGCCGGTCGCCGACACGGTGCGCCATTGGCACGCCTCGCCGCGCTCGGCGATCGGGTTTCTCCTCCACGCGGCCAAGCTCGACCTCGCCGAACTCGGCGCGCGGCGCAATCTGACGATGCCTGGCGTCTCGGTGACCGTCGGCGATGAGATCGAGGCGTTGCGCGCCGTCGCCGGCGAGGCGGCGGTGAAGCTGATCCGGCGCCAGCGCGACGAGACGATCGAACGCATCGTCGCGGGATGGCCGAGCCGGTTCGACGCCAGCCGGGCGACCCGGCTCGGCTTCGCCGCCGAAACCAGCTTCGCCGAGATCATCAGGGTTTATCGGGAAGACGATGATGTCGGCCCTGTCGCATGACGGCGCGGCGCCGCGGGCGGCGCCGACCTCGATCGCCAATCCGCGCTCCGATCCGCCGCGCGCCGAAGCCGTCGCGGCCGCGCCGATCGCGCTGCCGCGCCGCGCCGCGCTCGGGCTGGCGGGGCGCCTGCTGCTGCTGACGATCGGCTTCGTCCTGCTGGCGATGGGACTCTTCTACGCCACGCGCCTTTCGGCCTACCGCGAGAACTGGCTGCGCGACCGGCTGATGGTGGCCCACACTGCGATGCTGGTTTTCGGCGAGACGAGCGACGGGACGCTGCCCGAGGAGCTCGCGACGAAGATCCTCCACAGCGTCGGCGCCAAGACCATCGCCGTCACCTTGCCGGACGGGCGGCGGCTGGTGGCGACTTCGGGAATCGAGCCCCCCGTCGGCGAAACCTTCGAACTCGGCGACCCCTCGATGATGGACGGCAATCAGGCCGCCTTTCGCACCCTCTTCGCCGCGCCGGGCTCCATCGTGAGGGTCGTCGGGCGCGCGCAGAGCGACGGCGCGCTCGTCGACATCACGCTCGATCAAACGCCGCTCATCGACGCCATGTGGCGGATATCCGGCAATTTCCTCACCCTGTCGCTGATCGTGTCGGCGGTGGTGACCTGCGTGCTGTGGGCGGCGCTGTGGTGGATGGTGATCCGGCCGGTGCGCCGGCTCACCTCGAGCATCATCGCCTTCGGCGAGCGGCCGCAGGAGGGCGCGCGCATCATCGCGCCGAGCGGACGCAGCGACGAAATCGGCCGCGCGGAAACGGCGCTCGCGGCGATGCAGGGCTCGCTCGCCGATGAGCTGCGCCAACGCAAGCGCCTGGCCGAGCTCGGCATGGCGGTCGCGCGCATCAACCACGACCTGCGCAACATGCTGTCCGCGGCGCAACTCATCTCGGATCGTCTGGCGACCATTCCCGATCCGCTCGCCCAGCGCCTCGCGCCGCGCCTGGTGGCGACGCTCGACCGCGCCATTCTCTTCTGTCAATCGACGCTCACCTACGGCGGCGGGCGCGAACAGGCGCCGGCCCGCCGGCGCTTCGACCTGCGCGAACTGGTGCGCCAGGTCGTCGAGACCGCGGAAGCCGAGCACACGGGCGCGATCGCCTACGCCATCGACATCCCGCCGAAATTCGAGCTTCTCGCCGATCCCGATCACGTGCTGCGGGTGATCGAGAACCTCTGCCGCAACGCCGCCCAAGTGTTGCGCGGCCGCGGCGCGCAGAACGGCCGTCCGCCGGCGATCCGCCTGGCGGCGATCCGCACCGACCGCGTCGCCCTGATCGAGATTTCCGACAGCGGCCCCGGCTTCCCGCCGGAACAGTCGGCGCGCATTTTCGAGCCGTTTCATTTGTCGACGCGCGAGGGCGGCGCCGGTCTCGGCCTCGCCATCGCGGCCGACCTCGTCGCGCGCAACGGCGGTTCGATCAGTCTGGCCGAGGCCAAGAGCGACGACTTCTACTGCGGCGCGCGCTTCCTCATAACCCTGCCGACGCCCGAGGACGGCGCGCGCAAGCTCGGCCGCGCCGCGCTCGGCGCCTGACCGGCGCGCCAAGGGCGAAAAACGCTGGTGCGTCGGACGGGCGATGCGGCTATGGGTCGCTTCTCCGCCCCTTCCCGTCAGGCTCCCATGTCCGCCGCCTCGACCCCCGTCTCCCGCACGATGTCGGGCGCAGGCCTCCGTGTTGGCGCAGCTGGAATACACCATGCTCGCCTACGCGATCCTCTGGGGTTGGCTGATCTTCGGCGACTTGCCCGGCGCGCGCACCTTGCTCGGCGCCGCGATCATCCTCGTCGCCGGACTCGTGACGCTGCTCGCCGAAGCGCGCCGGCGCCGGATCGCGGTGCGGGACTGACGGAAGTCGTGTTTACGCGGCGCCCCGCTTCGACTATCTCTCGCGCCGCCTCGCAAGGAGCCAAACATGGCCGCGCGCAAGCCCGCCGCGAAAGACACTCGAGCGATCTGCTTCCTGTCGTCCGACGCGCCTGAAGCGACCGAGGCGCTGGAAAAGTTCGTCGCGCGCTACGGCAACTGCCCGCCCGAGCAAGCCGACGTCATCGTCGCGCTCGGCGGCGACGGGCTGATGCTGCAGACCCTCCACCGCACCATGAAGGCGCCCAAGCCGATCTACGGCATGAACCGCGGTTCGGTCGGCTTCCTCATGAACGAATATGCCGAGCGCGGCCTGCGTCAGCGCCTCGCCGCGGCGCGGCCCTCGATCATCCATCCTCTCCTCATGCGCGCCAGGGACGTCAAGGGAATCGAGACGACCGCGCGCGCCATCAACGAGGTCTCGCTGTGGCGCCAGACCTATCAGGCCGCCAAGCTCGCCATCAGCGTCGACGGCGCGGTGCGGCTCGGCGAACTCATCGCCGACGGCGTATTGGTGTCGACGCCCGCCGGCTCGACCGCCTATAATCTTTCCGCCAACGGCCCCATCCTGCCGCTGGGGACGCCGCTGATGGCGCTGACGCCGCTCTCGGCGTTCAGGCCGCGCCGCTGGCGCGGCGCGCTGCTGCCCGACCGGGCGCGCGTCAGCATCGAGGTCCTGGAAGCGGACAAGCGCCCGGTCGCCGCCGTCGCCGATCATTTCGAAATCCGCGACGTCGTCCGCGTCGACGTCGAGACCGATCATGCGACGTCGCTGGTCCTCCTGCACGACCCCGGCCATTCGCTCGACGAACGGATCCTGCGCGAGCAATTCGGCTACTGAGGCCCGGAGACTTCGCGCGCTACCGCAAGAGGGCGCGAGGCGCCGGCCTCGTTCGACAGGGAAAGGGAGCGGCCGCCATGGCCAAACGGGCAAGAATTCTCGCCGAGGACCTGATCGCCGAAGGCCGTTTTCGCCTGACGCGGACGCGAGCCGAAATCGAGGAGGCGGACGGCGCGCGGCGCACCGTCGACCACGAAATCTATCACCACAAGGGCGCGGCGGCCGTGCTGCTCTACGATCCCGCGCGCGCCGTCACGCTGCTGGTCAAGCAATTCCGCCTGGGCGCCTATCTCGCCGACGGCGCGCTGGAAACGCTCGAAGTCTGCGCCGGCATGCTCGACGGCGACGATCCCGAAGCCTGCGTCATCCGCGAAGCCATGGAGGAGACGGGGGTGCGAATCGCAAGCGCCCGCCACGCCTTCGACGCCTACACCAGCCCCGGCGGCGTGACGGAAAAACTCGCCTGCTTCGTCGCGCCCTACGGCGCCGCGGACCGCGTCGGCCCCGGCGGCGGCGTCGACGCCGACGAGGATATCGAAATCGTCGAAATCCTGTTCGACGAGGCCCTGGCGATGATCGAAAACGGCAAAATCCGCGACGCCAAGACGATCGCCCTGCTTCTCTACGCCGCGGCGAAGGATTGGTTCGGGGCGGCGACCGCCCGCGGCTAATGGACAAAATCCTACGTTTTGTGCCGGGGCGCAGACGGCAGAAGTCGGTAGAGTAGGAGTGTGGCGCGGTGGCTGTAGGTCGAACGTATCTGTTGCCGCCCCTTTCGTCTGGCGGTGCCTGACGAGTTCGACCATGACTCCGTTTCCACACCCCTCTCATCGAACC
>JBEKLU010000124.1:0-16127 GCA_050010035.1 Roseiarcus sp. | reverse complement strand
ACCCCAAGGACGTCGGGCGCGATTACGAGGCGGTGATCCGCATCAACAGCCAGTCGGGCAAGGGCGGCATCGCCTATGTCCTGCGCGCCGATCACGGGCTCGATCTGCCGCGCTCGCTGCAGGTCGAGTTCTCCAAGATCGCGCAGGAGGTCATGGACCGCGACGGCAAGGAAATGACCTCGCCCGAATTGTGGGCGCTGTTCCAGCGCACCTACCTCTTGACCGACGCGCCGCTGACGCTCGTCAAGCAGCGCACGGTCCCCACCAGCCCCGACAATCGCGAACTGTCGGCGACCTTGCGACGCCCCGACGGCTCGACCCTGACGATCGAAGGCGCCGGCAACGGCCCGATCGACGCGTTCGTCGAGGCGCTCAAGCGCGCGTTCGGCGTCGAGTTTTCCTTCCTCGATTATCACGAGCACGCGGTCGGACGCGGCGCCGACGCGACCGCCGCCTGTTATGTCGAGATCCAGGACGCGAACGGCCGGATCCTGCACGGCGTCGGCATGGACCCCAACATCGTCGTGGCGTCGCTGAAGGCGACCTTGAGCGCGGTGCAGCGGCTCATCGCGCGCGACGGGAAGGCCTGAGAACGGCGGCGGCTCGGTCGGGCCCGCGTAGGTCGGCTATCGCGACAGCGATCCCGCCGAAACCTGCGCGCTGACGGCGCCGCCGATCCTCACGCAGGCGCCGCTGCCGGGCAGGACGACGCCGGGAGCGCCGTCGATCGTGCAGGTCTGGGCCTTCGCGGCGGGCGTCGGCGAATTGCGTGACGGCAGTTCGGCGGCGCCCGAGCCAGTCGCCGCCGAGCCGGCGATCGCCGAACCGATGAGGAGCGCAATGGCGAGCTTCACGCGGCATCTCCCGAGCGCCACCCCGCGGGCGCGCCGGCGAGATTAAGCCCTCCGCCGACGCGTAGCAACCCGCCGCGCCGGAAATGTCGCCGCGGGGCGGATTGACGCAAGGGCGCCCGCTTGCGAGTCTCGGCGCGACGGCGCGGTGAGTCGCCGCCGAAAGCCCGAGGCGCGAGGCGGGACGGTAACGATGACGATGAACCCGACGGCCGCGCGCGCGCGGGGCTCCGCCCTGACGTTCGCGCTGCTGGGGTTGCTGTTCGTCGCAGCGGCGATCTTTGCGTCGCTGAGCGCGCGAAATTGGATCGTCGCGGGCCTCGCGGGCGCGACGGGGCTGGCGCTTTGGCGGCGCGCGCTGCTCGGCGATTGGTCGGCGGCGCCGATTCCCTTCGACGCGGCGGCGTTCGCGATCTTCGCCATCCAGCGCAACGATTCCCTCGGTTTCTGGCAATTGGCGGGGCCGTGGGCCGACGTGCCGCGTTTCGATGTCCCGGACGCGGTGATCGCCTATGGCGTCTACCTCGGCGGCGCGCTCGCCGCGCTGATCGGCGCCTACCGCGCGCTGCGCCCCATCGAGGCGATCGGCCTCGTCGCGATCCCGTTTCTCTTCAAGCTCGGCATCACGCTGGGCGCGGACTGGCACATGGCCGAACTGGGCGCGCTGGCGACGGCGGGCTTCGTGACGACGTTTCAGGCCCAGGTTTTCATCGGCCGCGCCCTGGTTCTCTTCTTCATCAGCGAAGTCGGGCTCGAAATCCTCTCGTTGAAGGGCGTCGGCCGCCTCGCGCGAATGCGCAAGCTGCACGTGCTGATCGTCGCGATCGCGCTCTACGGCGCGCTGACGCCGCTGCTGGCCAATTTTGCCCAGAGTGTCGCCGCGCCCGTGGCGGCGATCGGCTTCGGCGCGCTGTTCGCCGCGCTCACGCAGGCGGGTCTGTGGGGGATGGTCTATTTCGCCACCGGCCTCGCGCTCGACGCGCTGGCCGGGAGGCCGCCGAGCTTCGCCTCGGTCCACGGCCATTGGCGCTCCGGCTTCGTCAAGGGCGCCATCTACGGCGGCATGTTCATGGCGCTCGTGCTCGCCGTGGCGGCGCCGCTGCGCGATCCGGGCTTCGTCGCCTTCCTCAAGGGCAACGCCCATCTCGTGGCGCCGGCGGTGGGCGCGCTCGCCTTTCCTTTCGCCAAGACCCTCATCGGCAGCTCCGACGGAACGCCGCCGTTCTTCGGGCGACTCATCGCCGACTATCGCGACCCGCGCGCCTGGGCGCGCGGCGCCGTCGTCGGCACGGGCGTCGCCTGGGCCTACGCCATCGGCTTCGGTCACGCGAGCCCGATCCTGCGCTTCTGCACGACGTTCGCCGTCGGCGCCTTCGCCTACGCGGGCGTCGACGTCCTCTTCGACGCGGCGCGCGTCGTCTCCGGCGAACGGCGCAAGATGCAGACCTGGCGCCTCTATGCGCTCGGCGTCGCGCTCGGCGGGCTCGTGGCGGGCGCGCTCGGCTGGTATTTCGACGCGCCGCAGGTCGCCGTCGTGGTGAACAAGTTCTGGGCTTACGCCGACGTCGATTATCGCCTCGCCGGGCGCGCGCTCGGCGATTTCGTGACCTATCCCTTCTTCAACAAATACGGCATGGTGAACCTGGGCCAAGTCGCCGGCGGCGTGCGTCTCTTCTATGCCGAATCGATTTCCGGCGTCATCAACTGGTCGCTGGCCGCGCCGCTGTTCGCGATCAACGCCGTGCTGCTCGCCGCGTTGCTGGAGCGCAGTCTGACTCCCATCAAGCGCCTCGTCAGCGGGGCGGGCATGGAGAGCCTCGTCGAACTGGGCGTGCGCGTGATGCGCTGGGGCCTGTGGATGGCGCCGATCATCAACACGTTCCTGCGTCAGTCCGGCCATCCCGCCTGGTACAACCAGGACGGCGCCGTGCGCTCGCTGGTGGCGATCGGCGGCCAAATCGGCCTCTCGTCCGGCGATTTCCGCGATCTCAGCCTGACGATGTTCATCGGCCTGCTCGCCTACGACTGGCTGCGCGTGCTGATCTGGTTCGATCACATGGGCCTGCGCGTGGCGACGCTGGTCAATCTAACGTTCCTCGGCGGCGACCGCGTCGACGAAGCGGCGGGGCGATTTCTCGGCCACGGCGCGCGCACCCTCGCCATTCCCGACGCCGTCAGGCGTTTCGCCACCTGGGCGCCGCTGCTCATTCCCTATTACATCCCGCGCGGCGCGGATTGGGACACGGCCTGGACCGGCGCGGAGACGCTCGCGCGCGGCGGCCCGATGCCGGGCGCGGTCAAGGCGCTCGCGGTCGCCTATGGAATCGCCGGCGCCGCCATCGGCGTGACGGCGCTCGTCATCGCGGCCCGCGCGCGCGAAAAACCCGGCGCGCCGACGCTGGCCCTCGCCGGCGCGCCCGCGGCCCTGAGCGGCCAGCCGCACAGCTTCGCCTTCAACAACGGCGCCGTCGGCCTCGATCTCCTGCGCGACGGACGCGGCGCGGCTCATGTGATGGCCGACGAGCGCGGCGGCTTTCCGATCGATCTGACGCGTCGCCCGCTCGATCCGCTGCAGGCGCGCGGGCATTTCTTCTACCTCTGCGAAGACGGCCAAGCGCCGTGGTCGATCGGCTACGAGCCGGCGCGCCGCGCCAGCGATTATCGGGTCGAACAGGTCGGCTTCAATCGCCTCGTCATCACCAACACGATTGACGGCGTGCGAGCTTCGATCGAGGCCTCGCCCGACGCCGAGGGCGCGATCGTGAGCTGGCGCGTCCGCCTCGAAGAGTTCGCCGGCCGGGCGCGCCGGCTGCGTCTCGTCAGCTTCTGCGAAATCGCCGGCCACGAGACCGGCGCCTATGCGCGCGATCTCGATTTCGCCGGCATGCACGTCGAGACGATCTTCGTCGCCGCCCTCAACGCGATCCTCGCGCGCAACCGCCTGTTGCGCTCGGCGCGCGCCCATCGCGGCGAGACCTCGTTCTTCGCGGTGAAGCCGGGCGCCGGCGTTTCGCTCGTCGGCTACGAGGATTCGCGCACGCGTTTCCTCGGCGAAGGATCGCTCGCCGAGCCGACGGGCTGCGAGCCGTTCCGTTGGCGAAAACTCGACGACGAGGGCAAGCTGTGGACCTTCGATCCCGCCGCGAGCTTCACGCTCGAAGTCGATCTGGCGGCGCGCGGCCATGCCGAAGCCGAGTTCGTCGTCGGGCGTTCGGACAACGCGGTGTGGGCTTCGGAACTGATCGCGCGTCGGCTCGCCCTGGCGCCGATGGCGGAAGCCGACCTGCAAACGCGCCTGCACGAGACGCGCGCCGTCGAGCCGTCGCCGGCGCTGCCCGAGCGCTGGCCCTTCGCCTTCTCGCCCGACGGGACGGCGTTGCGTCTGACCCATCGCACGCCGCGTCCCTGGGCGCACGTGATGGCCAACGAACTGGGCGCTTCCGTCGTCGTCTCCAACGACGGCGAGGTCTATTCGGCGTTCGGCAACGCGCGCCACAACGGCCTGACGCCGTTCCGCTTCGACAGCGCGACCGTGCCGCTGCCCGGCCAGATCGTCTACGTGCGCGACCTCGACAAAGAAGAGACCGACGCGCCGGGCTTCGCGCCGTTCCAGCGCGAGGACGCCGATTACGCCGTGACCTACGAGCCGGGCCTCGCCCATTTCGCCAAGCGGCGCGGCGCTCTGGCGATGGACTACGACGTGTTCGTCCCCCCCGACTTCCCCGGCGACATGCGCCTGTTGCGGCTGGAAAATCGCGGCGCGAGACCTCTGCGCTTGCGGGTCGCGCCGTTCTTCGACATCGCCCTCGACGAGGGTCCCAACGAAAGCGTCGGCAAGATCAAGGGCGAGACCGTCGGCGCAACGCTGCTGTTCGAGAATCCGCACAACGATTTCCAGCGCGGCGTCGCCTTCGCCGCGACGAGCCTGCCCAACGTCAGGACCGAGACGATCCGCGCGCGCTTCTTCGACGGAGCGGGCCGCAACATCCGAACGCCCGCCTTGGTCGACACCGGCGCGAGCGACCTTTCGCAGCGCGACGACGGCCGCCGCGTCGCGGCTTTCGCTTCGGATATCGAGCTGGCGCCGGGCGCCGAAATGAAGATCGCCATCGTCCTCGGGCAGGCGGGAACCCGTGCGCTGGCGCTCGCCGCGAGCGCGGCGGCGAAGGTCGAGACGGTGGAGAGGGAACTGGCGGCGACGCGCGCCGCCTGGGCCGCGCGGCTCGGCAAAGCGCGCGTGACCACCAACCGGCCGGATTTCGACCGGCTGGTCAACACTTGGCTCCCCTATCAGCTCTACGTCTCGCGCCTGTTCGGCCGCGTCGGGCCCAACCAGCGCGGCGGCGCCGTCGGCTTCCGCGACCAGTTGCAGGACGTGCTGCCGCTGATCCTCATCGAGCCGCGCCTCGCGCGGGCGCAGATCGTGCTGCACGCCGGCCAGCAGTTCCTGGAAGGCGACGTGCTGAAATGGTGGCATCGCGGGCCCGGCGGCGCGACCGGCGTCGCCCAACGCACCAAGGCGAGCGATCCGCATTTGTGGCTGCCCTACGTGCTCGCGCGCTATGTCCGTCAGTCGGGCGACGCGAGCGTGCTCGACGAGGTCGCGCCGTATCTCGAAGGCGCGGAGGTCCCACCGGGCGAAGATGCCTGGATCGTCACGCCGCGCCCCTCGCGCGAGAGCGGCGACGTCTATGAGCATTGCCGGCGCGCCATCGAATACACGCTGAACCGTATCGGCGCCAACGGCCTGCCCTTGCTGGGCGCCGGCGATTGGAACGATGGCGTCGACGCGCTCGGACGCAAGGGCAGGGGAACCAGCGTCTGGATGGGCTTCTTCTTCTTCGACGTGTTGAGCGGCTTCGCGCCGCTGGCGCGGCTGAGGCGCGACGAAGCCTTCGCGAGGCGCTGCGAGGCGGCGCGCGAAGGCTTGCGTGCGGCCCTTGAGGCCGCCTGGCGCGGCGATCACTACGCGCTGGATTTTTCCGACGACGGCGGCGCGATCGAAATGGCCAACGCCATGACGACGGGTTGGGCGGCTCATTCGGGCGCGCTTCGCTTCGACCGCGCGCTGGCGGCGCTGGAAGGCGGGCTGAGGGCGATCGAGCGGCCCGACCGCGTGCTGTTGCTGGAACAACCTTTCTTCGAGCATTCCCAGCCTTATCCCGGCCGCATCGCCGATTATCCGCCGGGGGTGCGCGAAAACGGCGGCCAGTACAGCCACGGCGCGTCGTGGATCGTCGACGGCTTCTTGCGTCTCGCACGCGAGGCGCGCGCCATGGGCGAGAAGGATCAGGCCCAGCGGCTCGCGGCGCGCGCGTTCGAAATTTTCGAGAAGATCTCGCCGCTGAAGAAGACCGATCCCGAAAACATCGCGACCTATGGCCTGATCCCGATCCAGCAGCCCGCCGACATCTACGAGGGCTACGGCCACGGCGGACGCGGCGGCTGGTCGTGGTACACCGGCTCCGCCGCGCGCATGCTCTCGGCGGCCTATGCGATGCTGGGGATTTCGCTGGTCGAGGGCGAACTCAGCGTCGCCGACGATCTGTTCGAGCCGAAGGGCGAGCTGAAGGTGGAAGCGCTGCGGATCGGCGACAAGGAGTGGAAGAGGGACGGCGTGGGATGAGAATTTTGCTCCGCCGGCCCGTAAAGCGTGGCTTGACGGACGACGGGCCAGGGGATAGTCTTCGCGGTGAAAATACGCAACGTCAGGCATAAGGGACTCCGCCGCCTCATCGAAGCGAACGACGCCGCGAGTTTGCCGCCAGCAGTCGTCGAAAAACTGCGCAACATGATTTCCTTCTTGCAGGACATGGCGGGAGAGGAGGAGTTGCGCCGCGTGCCTGTCTGGAAAGCCCACCCGTTGACCGGCGACCGAAAGGGCGCGTGGAGCTTATTCGTTACGAAGAATTGGCGGCTGACGTTTACGATCGAAAAGAAAGAACTGGAGATCGTCGATCTCGATTACGTGGATTATCATTGAGGGCCGCGAAATGTCACAAGTCGCCTCGCTGCGCATGAAAAGCCCAGCTCATCCCGGGGCTTTCATCAAATCGGAGATCGTCGCGCCGCTCGGCCTTTCCGTGACCGCGGCGGCGCGCGCTCTCGGCGTGACCCGCCCGGCCTTGTCGGCGCTGCTCAACGCGCGCGCGTCGCTGTCGCCGGAAATGGCGCTGCGGATCGAAAAGGCTTTCGGCGTTTCGATGGAGACGCTGATGCGCATGCAGAACAGCTACGACATCGCCGAGGCGCGCAAGCGCGAGGGCGAGATCAAGGTGTCGCCTTACGCGGCGTGACACGATCGCTTGCGCAGGCGAGCCCGCCGCTCCGTCGCCTCGCGCGCCAGCCGCGCGCTCACGACGACGCAGCGCCGCTGACGCGGCAATCCTGACAGCGACGTCGCAATCGCGCGCATCGGCCCGGGCGCCCGCGAAGGCGTCCGGGCCGTCTCTTTCGCCGCGGCGCAAGGCTCATCGCGCGGCCTCCTCCGACGCCGCGATCCAGGCGATCACGGCCTCGGAGAACCCGTCGACGCGCCGCCACGGCCCGTTGCCGACGCCATGCTGGTACGACGCGACGTTCACCAAGTAGCCGAGGCCCTTGGGCGCCTCGACCTTGTCGTGGGACTGCTCGTCGGTGAAGACGATGAGACGACAGCCCCTCTGGTCGACCTCGGTCACCGCCTTGCCGAGGTACGTTCCGCCGTGCGGCTGGCTCGCCGCGACGGCGTCGCGCAGCCCGAAGCCGCGTCGGGGCGGGACCTTCTTCACTTCATTCGAGAAGGTGAAGATCTCGACCGATTCGCAAACTTCGCGCGCCAGGATCGCCAGGCCGCAAGCGGCCTCGAGCCGCGTCATCTCCGATTGCGCGGAGAGCGCCATGTCCATCGAACCCGACACGTCGATCAACAACCGCGTCCGGCCCTCGAGGCGCGGATAGTCCTTGATCGACTTCAGCATCGCGGCCTCGAGCTCAGGCTCGAAGTCGGGGGCGTAGCGGGCCGCCGTGATGAAGCGGTAAGGCAGGATGCGATCGACGCGCATCGCTTCGATCGCGTGGGCGATCACATCGCGAGCGACCTCCGCCTTCTGCATCAGCCGGAGGTTGCGCAGCAGCGCCAGGCCGCCGAGCTTCTTCTCGGCGATCAGCCGCTCGAACGCCTCGCGCTTGTCGGCGCCCGCCGAGAGCGAAACCTCCCAGGTGTCGGGCGAAGGCAACACCCCGTCGACGAGCTGCTTCCACACCTTCTCCTGTTCGGCGTCCTTCGGCTTGGCGTGAACCAGGAACAACACGTCCCGGATCCGCACCGCGCCGTCGCGATCGTACTTGGCGAGCTGATAGGCGTCGAACTTGGTCAGCGCGCGCGCCAGGCCCTTCTTGACCTGCGCCGAGATCGGCTGGCGCTTGCGCTGCTGCATCGGCCCGAGCGCGTCGGCCCAGTAGATCGCCAGCAGCTCGGTCATCTCGTCGGGCCGCTGGTTCACCCGCGCCATCGTGTCGGCGACGAGGCCGCGATGCGTCGCGTGCCGCGCCATCTCGCGAATGATCAGCAGCGGCGCATGGCGCAGCTTCATCTCCTCGCGCGCCTGGATCGCGAGCGCGGCGACGCGTTCCGGCGCGACGGCGGGAACGAGCGCCTTGATGCGATCGGCGATGGTGACGCCGTCTTCGTAGAACTGGTCCTCCCACAGGAGGCAGTTCATCAGCGCGCGCTTCAGTTCGGCGTCGGGCGTGAACGCGCGAGCCGGCCCGCCTTCCCGCGTGAAAATGCGCTTGAGCTTGTTGAGCGTCGACATGACCTACCTCCTTGGCATGGGGATTTTGGCACAGAGCCGGGGAACAATCACCGTCCGAGACGGCGCTTTCGCGCCCACGGCGCGCGGGCCGAGGCCCCGCCTTCCGTCGTAAGAAGAAACGGACGATTTCACCACCGGCGGTTGGGTGCGATCCGGGAACAGTCGAGACCGAGACGCCGACGGACGCGCAAGCGTTCGTCGGCAAGGCGCTCGCCATGAGCTTGGGCGTTGAGCCCCGCGGGAATCGAACCCGCCCGCCCGCTCCCGAAGCGAAGTAACGGACCTCTTCACCACGGATCGTTGGTTGCGTCGGGGAACTTCCGAGACTGTACAGCCCTTTTAAGGCGTCGCCCGCTCTTTCCGCTGAGCTACGGAGCGGCTTGCGCCGATCCGGGAGGATTCGAACCTCCGACCTTGCGATTATCGATGCAACAGATCTCTTCACCACCGACGAAGGGGTTGGGCCCGCGCGGACGCGCGGGCGACAGGGGCTCCGGGGAACGTTCACCGTCCGAGACGGCGCTTTCGCGCCGACGGCGCGCGGGCTCGAGCCCCGCCTTCCGTCTCCCGAAGAAACAGACGATTTCACCACCGGAGAATGGAGCGCGATCCGGGAACGTTCGACGCCGAGACGCCGAATTGCGCTTGCGCTCAATTCGGCCGGCGCTCGCCATGAGCTTGGGGCTGAGCCCCGCGGGAATCGAACCCGCCCGCCCGCGTTAAAAGCGAAGTATCGGATGTCTTCACCACGGATTGCTCGGCGCGTCGGGGAACTTTCGAGACTGCGGCGCCCTTTAGGGGCTCGGCATGCTCTACCTCTGAGCTACGGACGGGCTCGCGCCCATCCGGGAGGAATCGAACTCCGACCGTGCGGTTTCCGATGCAACAGATCTCTTCACCACCGACGAACAGGTTGGGCCCGCGTGGACGACGCGGGGCTGGGGGATTGCTGGGGAACGGGCGATTTCGGCTTTTTCCGGGGGATACGCGGAGACCTTCTCGGCGAAGGCCCCGGTACCCGCGACGCGCCGGCCCGCATGGCCGACTCCACGGCACGATCCCTCGGAGGCGGGATTCGAACCCGCTTCACCCTGGTTGCGAAGGATCCGAAATCTTCACCACCAGCGATGTTCGCCAACCAACGGCTTCGCCGGTTGACGAGGGAAGCCGCTTGGAAGCGGCCTGAGTTTCCGGGGGAACGGTTGAGCCTCGATGGCCTGTAGGCCTTCGATGGAAAGCGAAGTAACGAGGCTCGTCACCACCCGGAACGGGGCGCCGCCTTGCGAGCGGCGAATTGAAGACGACTTGTGTCGCGGCGCTCGGGTAAAGGCGCGCCGCCTAGCGAACCCTATTCGGTTCGCCCTGCCATCGGTGTCCGGCTTTCGCCTCGTTCCCTCCGAGCAGGCCCCGCGCTTGAGGCGCGCGCTCTCGCGCGAGCCCTTAGGATCCGGGTCTCCCGTTCCGGCGTGAGCCGGAAGAATTCGAAAGGGGCGCTGGAGCACAAAAAAACCCTCCGGAGCGGCGGCTCGGGAGGGTCCGTAACAACGGATTGTCGATCTCATGTCAGATGAGATCGCCTCCAAGAGTCGGGCGCGCGCCCTTCGACGGCGAACCGCCGTTGAAGCTTCTCGCGATAAGTTCGCAGCGTCCTAGCATTGCGCGACTCTCGTCGTCGTCCGGGACCATTCCCGGACGGGCGGCTTGCTACATCAACGAAACAAAGACGTCAACGGGATATTGCATGAAGAATTGGTAATGAGCGAATTCAGGATCGGCTGTTGCTTATTGGATACAGCGCTCGCGCTGACGGAAACTGTGACGGCGAGCGCCGCAAGCCCACCACCGCCTCACCCCGTCACCTCCAGCGCCAGCCGCCCGCTCACGACGTCGCCGTATTCCGTGACCGCCTCGACGACGACGCGATGCGCGCCCACAGTGAGGTCGGCGGGCAGGCGGGCGGTCCACATATGCGAGGAAATCTCCGCCTTGACCCACGATTTCTTCGTCGCTTCGTTGCGCGCGAAGACCTCCTGGACGAACGGGTCGGGCATCGGCTTGTGCGTCATTTCGATCGGCGCGCGGTCGCCGACGCGCATGGCGACTTTCGTCTTCGGGCCGCCGTCGAAAACGTTGGCGACGAGCGAGGCCGCGCCGAGGCTGGCGCGCGCGATCGGCGAGCCGAGCAACTCGCCCTGGCGGAATTCGCGCTGCGCCTCGCGGTCGGCGCCGTGAAAGCGGCTGTCGATGGAGAGGCGCATCTGACGGCCGTTCGGCTCCTTGGCCGGGACGAAGCGGGTCTTGTAGGCGGCGCCGTCGACGGAGAGAATGTGGAAGCCATTCGGCGCGCCGTCGCGGCTGTCGGCGCAGGCGACGCCGCGGTGGTCGAACGGGCCGCTCCACCACGAGCCGGACAGCGCGGTCAACACATGGTGGTGATGCGGCGTTCCGCCCCTCCAGCCGTCGGCGGCGTCGAAATAATGATGCTCGGTCGTATGGGTGTGGCCGGCGAAGCTGACGGTGAAACGGCGTCCCTCGAACAGCGCGAACAAAGCGTCGCGATTGGTCAGATTGTTGGCGGGATCGGCGGGATCGAGATAGGTGCGAAAGGGGATGTGCGTGACGAGGACGATCAGCGCGTCCGGCGGCGTATGCGCGAGAATATTGCGCACGAAGTCGAGCTGCGGCGCGTCGAGCCGGCCCTGATATTTGCCGGCGCCGCGCGGCTTCGATTTGTCGACGCCGAGATAGTCGACGTCGTCGAGCATCAGGAACAGCGTCTGAGCGTAGAAGAAGGCGTAATAGTTCGGGCCGAACACGCGCTTGTAGGTCTCGCGCGCGTAGCGGCGGTCCGGCGCTTCGTAATTGAGGTCGTGGTTGCCGCCGACGTTCCACCACGCGAGGCCGATCGCGCCGACGATCGCGTTGTAACGGTCGTAGAGCGAGAGGTCGTCGAACATGACGTCGCCGGCGGTGAGGCCGAATTTCGCCCGCGTTCCCGCCAGCGCCTCGATCACGTCCTCGCGGATGAAATCGACTTCCGCGTCGGACTCGGGCTGCGGGTCGGTGAACATGACGACTTCGAAGGCGCTCGGCTCGTCCTGGCGGCGCAGCGGAAAATCGAGCGAGGCGGGCAGCGGCCCGGTGGGCTCCAGTCCCGCGAAGGTCAGTTCGAGCGAGGCGGGCGAGCCGAGCGGGCAATGATGGCGATAGAAGCGCGGCAGGCGAGCGATGGGATCGACCGGCGGCATGTAGCCGGCCGGCTTGACGACGAAGATCGTCGCCTCGTCGGGCAGCGGCAGGCTGTAACGCCCGTCGGCGTCGGTGACCGCGACGTCGCGGCCGTTGGAGACGAGAACATTGGCGAGGCCCGGGCTCCTCGCGTCGCGCCGGCCCGAGCCGTCGAGGTCCTCGAAGACGACACCCGCAACCGTCGCCGCCTCGGCCGCCGCCGGCGCCGAACCCGCCGGCGCCAGCGCCGCCGCGATCCCGCCCGCCGCGCCGATCAACACGTCGCGCCGCGAAACCTCGTGCATCCCGTCTTTCGCCATTGCCGCTCTCCCCGCGATTCTCAGTCGCCCGATGGACGGCGATGGGATCAGGCTCGCGTGAAGCTGCGATGAAGCCGAGACGACCGGTGATTCCGAATCGGTTTCATATCATTGACGTCGTAAAATCGATATGCAATATCCTTTGACAGAACAAGACGGCCGATCGTCGGCGGCGCGCGTTGCTCGTCGCCGACGATCGCGGGAGCCGAAAACGCAGAGAAAGACAGGCGCTGAACATGTCTACAGCCGTCAGCAGGATCATTGATCACCTCAGAGACGACGGAGGTCTGCAAGGAAAGGACATCGCCAACATCGTCGCGGTTTCGCCCGCGACCGTCTCGCGCTGGTCGAGCGGCAAGGCGACGCCCGATCTGCGAACCCAGACGGTCATCGCCGAGCTTCGCTATGTCGTCGATCGCTTGGCTGATTTCTATACGCCGGAGGAAACGAGGCTTTGGCTGCACGCCAAGCATCCGATGCTCAATGGCGAGCGGGCTATCGATCTGATCAACGGCGGGCGGACCGAAGCGGTCCTGGCGATTATCGACGCATTGGACGCCGGAGCCTACGTCTAGTGATCGACGACGTCCGACGAGCCCGCGACCTTGGTCTTCTCGACGCGATCGACGCTTTCAAGCGCGAGCTTTTCGCCGCAACGGTGTGGCGCGTCGTGCGCGAGGGGCGCGATCCCGTCTTGGGCGCGCCGTCGAGAAGCCGATGGTGCAACGGATCGTTCGATGTCCTCTATACATCGCTCGAGCGAGACGGCGCGATTGCGGAAGTCTATTCGCTGCTTTCGCTGCAACCCGTTTTTCCCTCGAAGGTTCGATGGAAAAGTCATCCGATCGAGGTTTCGGCGACGCAGACGCTTCGGCTCGCCGACCTTCCGACGCTCGCGCGCTTGAGCGTCGATGTCGCGCGCTATCGGGATCGAGCCTACGAGCGGACGCAAGAAATAGCCGACGCCGCCTATTTCCTCGGATTCGACGGGCTCGTCGCTCCGAGCGCCCGGTGGTCTTGCGCCAATTTGGTTCTGTTCACCGATCGCTTGGCCCCCGAGCAGATCGGGATCGGCAAAGCTCCTGCTGCGGCGATCGACTGGGACATCTGGCGCAAGCGCGTCCGCGCCTGAGCGGCTTGGTCGCGGTTCCGTTCGTCGACGTTCTGGCCTTCAAAAATTCCCGGAAAGCGCTTGTCGCGTTTCGCCGCGAGGCGACGCTTCCGTTCGGGCGCGATCGCGGTCATGATGAACGCCTGTTGAACCGAGGCGCATGATGGCGACGAGCGCATCCGGGGCCGGTCCCCGCACGAAGCTGACCTTCCGCTTTCGCGGCCAAACCGTCGCGCTTGGTCGCTTTTCGCCGCGCGCGACGCTGCTCGATTGGCTGCGCGAGGAGGCGGGGGCCAAGGGAACCAAGGAAGGCTGCGCCGAAGGCGATTGCGGCGCCTGCACGGTGGTCCTCTCGCGCCTGCGCGACGGCGCGATTCGCTACGAGCCGGTCAACGCCTGCATCCTGTTGCTCGGCCAGGTCGACGGCGCGGAGGTGCTGACGATCGAGGATCTCGCCGACGGCGAGGCGCTGCATCCGATCCAGCAGGCGATGGTCGATTTTCACGGCTCGCAATGCGGCTTCTGCACGCCGGGCATCGTCATGAGCCTGTTCGCGCTCTATCGCCAGCGCGAGCCGGCGACCTACGCTGGCGTCTGCGAGGCGCTGGCGGGCAATCTCTGCCGCTGCACCGGCTACAAGCCGATCATCGACGCCGCGCTGGCGACCTGCGAGGGCGAGCCCGCCGACCGCTTCGAAGCGCAAGCGGCCGAGCGCCGCGCCGCTCTGGCGGCGCTCGTCGATGCGCGCGACCTCTTCGTCGGCAATGAGGACGCGTTCTTCGCCGCGCCCGCGAGCGAGGCGGCGCTCGCCGATCTCTACGCGCGCCATCCCCAGGCAATTCTACTCGGCGGGGCGACCGACGTCGGCTTGTGGATCACCAAGCAATTGCGCGACCCCAGGCAAATCATCTGGCTCGGCCGCGTCGCCGGGCTCGACGCGATCGAGGAGAGCGCCGAGGGCTTGCGCCTCGGCGCCGGCGCGACGCTGGCGCGCGCGACGCCGCATCTCAAAGCGCTGCACCCCGACCTCGGCGTGCTGATGTCTCGCTTCGGCTCGCGCCAGGTGCGCGAAAGCGGCACGGTCGGCGGCAACATCGCCAACGGTTCGCCGATCGGCGATCTCGCCCCCGCGCTGATCGCGCTTCGAGGGCGGGTCGAGCTGCGCAAGGGCGAGGCTTCGCGCGTGCTGGCGCTGGAGGACTTCTTCCTCGGCTACGGCAAGCAGGATCGCGCCGGCGGCGAATACGTGCGCGCGCTGCTGGCGCCGCGCTTGGCTGCGAACCAGGCCTATCGCGCGTTCAAAGTGTCCAAGCGCTTCGACGAGGACATTTCGGCCGTGATGGGCGCTTTCCGCTTCACCCTGGACGGTCGACGAATTGCAGAGGCGCGCATCGCCTACGGCGGCATGGCGGCGACGCCCAAACGCGCCGCGGGCGCGGAAAAAGCGCTTCTCGGCGCCAGCCTCGACGACCGCGCGAGCTGGAGCGCGGCGATGGCCGCGATCGCCGACGATTTCACGCCCTTGACGGACATGCGCGCGAGCGCCGCCTATCGCGCCAAGGTCGCCGCCAATCTGTTGACGAAGGCGCTCATGGAAATCGCCGGCTGCGAAGCGCCGACCCGCATTGGAGACGTCCTTGCCGCGCCATAGAGAGCCCGTCATTCCGGTCTACGAGCCGCGCGACGAGACCGCCGTCGTCCATAAGAGCCACCCGCACGATTCGGCGCGCCTGCACGTGCGCGGCGCGGCGGCCTATATCGATGACATTCGCGAGCCGCAGGGCACGCTGCATATCGCCGTCGGCATGGCCGACACGGCGTGCGGCGCGTTGCGCGGCCTCGATCTTTCGGCGGTGCGCGCCGCCGAAGGCGTCGCAGCCGTGCTGACCGCCGCCGACATTCCCGGCAAGAACGACATCGCGCCCGTATTCGCCGACGAGCCGCTGTTCGCCGACAAGGAAATCCTGTTCCACGGCCAGGCGCTGTTCGCGGTGGTTGCGGGCACGCGCGACGCGGCCCGGCGCGCCGCGCGGCTCGCTCGCGTCGAAATCGCGGAAATCTCGCCGGCGGTCACCATCGAGGACGCGCTCGCCAGTGGCGCGCGCGTGCTGCCCGATTACGAATTCCGCCGCGGTGAGGTCGAGCGCGGGCTCGCCGACGCCCCGCATCGGCTCGAAGGGACTTTCCGCATCGGCGGCCAGGAGCATTTCTATCTCGAGGGGCAGGCCTCGCTCGCCATCCCCGGCGAAGCGGGCGAAATGACCGTGCATTGCTCGACGCAGGACCCGACCGAGGTCCAGCACATCGTCGCGCGGGTGCTCGGCCTGCCGGACGCGTTCGTCACGGTGGAGACGCGGCGCATGGGCGGCGGCTTCGGCGGCAAGGAGAGCCAGGCCTGCGCCTGGGCCGCGATCGCCGCGCTCGGCGCGCTCGTGACCGGCGCGCCCTGCAAGCTCCGTCTCGACCGCGACGACGATTTTCAGCTCACCGGCAAGCGTCACGATTTTCGCGCCGACTGGCGCGTCGGCTATGACGACGCCGGGCGCGTCGGCGCCTATGACGTCACGCTCAACGCGCGCTGCGGCTGTTCGGTCGACCTGTCGCTCGGCGTCGTCGATCGCGCGATGTTCCACGCGTCCAATTCCTATTGGCTCCCCGACGTGCGGATCGGCTCGAAGCGCCTGAAGACCAACACGGTGTCCAACACGGCGTTTCGCGGCTTCGGCGGCCCGCAGGGCATGATCGCGATCGAGCGCGTGATGGACGCGATCGCGCGCGAGCGCGGGCTCGACCCGCTCGACGTGCGCAAGGCCAATTTCTA
>JBEKLU010000123.1:0-16166 GCA_050010035.1 Roseiarcus sp. | reverse complement strand
AGAAGCGGACTTGCCATTCGCCTTGATCGGTTTCTTCGACGCAGACGGTCTCGCCGGCGAGCGCGGTCGAAACGCCGACCAGCTTGCCGCGCCATTTGATCTCGCCGTTGAGCCGCACTTCGGTTACGGTGCCAGTGCACTTAACTTAGCGGGGTTACGGGGGTTACGGCGCCAGTGCACTTAACTTAGCGGTCCATCGCAGCCGCGCCCGATCGAGCGCCACGCTTCCCCGTCGCCGTCACGGCGCTTGATCGCCCCGCGCCGCTGACGATGCGTGAGGGCGGCTCCAATCATCACTTCGGCTTCCACTCCCTCGCCATCCGCTGCGCCTCGGCAATCTGCGACGGCGTCATCTCGGCGGCCAGCGCGTCGCGGTTCTTGGTTCCCCGCGTGCGGATATCGGAATCCGTCGCGCGCGAAGCCAAGTCGAACCACATACACGCCTGCGCATAGTCTTGCGGCGCGCCTCGACCTTCTCGGTAGATGAAGCCGAGGCCGAGCTGCGCGCCGGCATGCCCTTGCTCGGCGGCCTTGCGGGTCCACATGGCGGCCCGAGCGAAGTCCCGCGGCGCGCCCAGACCTTCGCTGTACATGAGGCCGAGGCTGAATTCTGCGATTGCGTTCCCCTGGTCGGCGGCCTTGCGGCGCCACGCGAGGGCTTGCGCGTAGTCTTGCGGCGCGCCGTAGCCATTGGCGTACATCCATCCGAGGTCGGTCTGCGCGCCGGCGTCGCCCTGTTCGGCCAAGGGACGCAAGAGCCGCATCGCCATCGCGTAGTCGCCGCGCCGATACGCGGCTCGGCCGTCTTCGAGCGGCCCCGCCGCCGCGACGCCAAATAGGGCGAGCGCGAGAACGCCGCCGACGAAGAGAGGTCTGTTGGGTCGATGCACCGCGCGCGCCTCGCAGACGACAAACGCGGCGCCAACAGACGCCTGCCGCCGCGAGCCGTCAATCGCCGCAACAAGGCGAAGCGCGACGCCGGCGTGAAGCGCGCCCCGAAAGCGAGGCGCACGGAAGAGGCGACGCGGCCTTCCCAGGAGGGAACGCGTCGGATCGACCGCAGCGTGCGTTTTCGACGGACTTCAAGGCTCGGATCGTTCAGCGGATCGCGGCCGGCGGATCGGTCTGTCGCCTCATGCCCCGGCTATCCGCCGACCCCAATATTGCCTTTCGGAAAAACGGAAGGCGTGCTATTCTTCTGTATGTGTTCGTCGCCAAACCGCCTTGCCGGCGTGGCGCCGCGCATGGTTTCGACGGGAGAGCGGCGCAGGAATTTGCAGGAAGACGAAATTTCCTTTTTCCGCCTGCAAGCCTTTGATTTCCCACAAAATGGACGAAGGAATCTTTGGAAATGCTTGGAGAAAAAGGCCGCAAATTTGGAAATGTTTGGCTCGGGCTTGCAAAGGCTTGGAGGGCCGCGAGGTCCGGCGAAGGAGACGGCGCGCCCTGTCGAGCCCATGCCCTTTGAGATCGCGATGGAGCCGCCAACGGCGCTACGCCAGCCGAGGGAACGCGGCGGCGAATGGATCGGCGCCGGATAATTCTTCCGGTTTCGCGGCCTTGGGGGCCGAGGAGGTCTGCCAGTGACTGAGAAGAAATGGCTATCGCGCCGGGTGGGCGACCATCCGCTCCATCCCGAGACCTTGATGATGGGGTACGGCTACGATCCCTTCCTCTCGGAGAGATCGTTGAAGCCGCCGGTGTTCCACACCTCGACCTTCGTCTTCAAGTCGGCGCGGGACGGCAAGGAATTCTTCGAGCTGGCCTACGGCTTGCGGGAGAAACGGCCCAACGAAGAGCCCGGCCTCATCTACAGCAGGATCAACAATCCCGATCTCGAGATGCTGGAGGATCGTCTCACCATCTGGGACGAGGCCGAGGCGAGCCTCGTCTTCGCCTCGGGCATGGCGGCGATCTCGACGACCCTCTGGTCTTATGTCCGGCCGGGAACGGTGCTGCTGCATTCCGATCCGGTTTACGGCGGAACGGATTTCCTGCTGAAAAAAATACTGCCGCAATTCGGCGTCACGTCGGTCGGGTTCGCCGCCGAGGGCGGCGTCGCGGCTCTCATCGCCGCGGCCGAACGGGCCCAGTCGATCGGCCCCGTCGCCGTCCTCTACATCGAAACGCCGGCCAACCCGACCAATGGCCTCGTCGATCTCGCGGCGGCGCGCGAGATCGCCGACGCAATGCGCGATCGCCGGCCGGCGATCGTCGTCGACAACACGATGCTCGGCCCGCTCTATCAGACCCCCCTCGCCCACGGCGCGGATCTGGCGATCACGTCGCTGACCAAGTACGTCGGCGGCCATTCGGACCTGATCGCCGGAAGCTGCTCGGGTTCGCGCGCCAGAATCGATCCCGTCCGCGGGATGCGAACGATCCTGGGAACGATGTGCGATCCGCAAACGACGTGGATGCTGATGCGTTCGCTGGAGACGATGAAACTCAGAATGGACGCCGCGGTCGGCAACGCGCGCAAGGTGGCGGAATTCCTGCGCGCGCGCAAACACGTCAAGTCCGTCTGGTATCTGGGATTTCTGCCGGAGAACCATCCGGACCGCGCCGTTTTCGAACGCCAGTGCAAGAGCCCGGGATCGACGTTCAGTTTCGAGGTCGACGGCGGCGAGGCCGAGGCTTTCGCCGTTCTGGATCGCCTCGAAGTCATCAAGCTGGCGGTTTCGCTGGGCGGCACGGAATCGCTGGCGAGCCATCCCGCCAGCATGACCCATTCGGACATTTCCGCCGACGAGAGGGCCCGTCTCGGCATTACGCCGAGCCTGATCCGCCTTTCCGTCGGGATCGAGAACTGCGACGATCTCATCGCCGATCTCGATCAGGCCCTCGCCGCGATCGCGTGACCCGCCCCGCCTTCACAACGCGCCGTAGCGCTTGGCGAAGCTCTCCAGATTGACCGCGACCCGGCGGTGCGTCCCGTCGCCGATCTTGTGTTCGCCGTCGTGCGCCTCGACGGCGAACAGCACGCTGCGGCCGTCGATTTCGACCACGCGGGAGGTGGCGACGACCGTGCGGCCGACCGGGGTCGGGGCGAGGTGGCGAATATCGACCTCGCTGCCGACGGAGACCCAGCCCGGCGGCAGGCGCCCCGCGATCGCTGCGCCCGAGGCGATCTCCATGGCATAGATCATCATCGGCGTGGCGTAGACGAGCGGCATCCCCTCGACGCGCGCGCCGACCGTCAACTCGCGGGTCACGACTTCCTCCATGCGGCCCGTCATGCCGATCCGAATTTTCTCCAACGGCTCCGTCATCGCGTGTTCCCTCGGCGCGTTTGCTCAATCCACATCCGCCAGATCGTCGTCGCTCGTCTCTTCCGACCAGCCGCAATCTCGCGCGTCGAGCTTACACGATCGCCGGCCGATCGCGAGCCTCTCACGGCGGAGCGAGGCGCCCCTTTACGTCGAACGGCCGCTTGCGCAAGGGACGATCGACTTATAGTGGCTGTGGGCTCGGGCCTCTGGCAGGCGGAAACGCGGGCGCCGATTTCCGCTTCGCTCTGGCCCTCGGGAGCGTCCGAGCGTCGGGGAGATCATTCATGCGAAGACCGAATCTCGCGAGTTCGGCGGCCTTGGCGGCGTTGCTCGCGTCGGCCGGACATCCGTGCTCGGCCAACGCCACGGTGATCATCAAGACGTTTCAATTCGCGATCTGCGTCGCCGGCGCGAAGCATCCGGACGGATGCAAGAACGTCGCCGCCGACGCCCATGTCGTCGTCAGCGACGACGCGATGCAGGGATTGGACGCCAAGATCGGTCAGGGCGCCACGATCGTGGCGGTCCCCGAAACGGGCGCCGCGTCGCCGTCGAGCGACCAGGCTCGCCGTCATCGTCACGAAAACCCGCAATGACGCGAGATCGCGTCGCCCCTCCTCCTGCGGCCGGCGCTCCTACAGCGCGAACGCCTCGCCAAGCGCGGGAATCTCGACGCCCGCGCCGCCGAGCTTTGCGGCGAAGCCTCGCATGACGTCTTCTTCGCCGTGCACCAGAAAGGTGCGGCCGGCTTTCGTCTTGGCGCGCCAGGCGAGGAGCTCCGCCTGGTCGGCGTGAGCGGAAAAGCCGTTGATGGTGTGGACTTGCGCCCTGACCGAAATCGTCTCGCCGAAGATGGTCACCTCCTCGGCCCCGTCGACGATCTGGCGCGCCAGCGTGCCGGCAGCGGCGAAGCCGACGAAGACGACGCTCGATTCCGCGCGCCAGAGATTGTGCTTGAGGTGGTGGCGGATGCGCCCGCCCGCGCACATGCCGGAGCCCGCCATGATGACCGCGCCGCCGCCGATCCGGTTGAGCGCGACGGATTCCGAGGTTTCGCGCGTGAAGTGCAGGCCCGGCAGGCGGAAGGGGTCCTTGCCCTCGCGAAAGAGCGCGGCGACGTCGGGCCCGTAACATTCGGGGTGGCGCTCGAAAATCTGCGTCGCCGAGATCGCCATCGGCGAATCGAGAAACACCTGCATCGAGGGCGGCAGCTTGCTCTCTTCCACCCCCTTGCGCAGATAGAAAAGCAGCTCCTGCGCGCGCTCCAGGGCGAAGGTCGGGATGACCACGTTGCCGCCGCGCCGGAGGGCGCCGGCGACCGCGCCGTAGAACTCGTCGACCGATCGCGGCGCCGACTTGTGCAGCCGATCGCCGTAGGTCGTCTCCATCACGACCACGTCCGCTTCGGGCGGATCGGCGGGATCGCGCAGCAACGGACGCCCGGCGTTGCCGAGATCGCCGGAGAACAGCGCGCGCCGCCGCCGCGCGCCCTCCTCGAGCTCGATGAGGACGCTCGCCGACCCCAGGATATGTCCGGCGTCGAGAAACGTCGCCGTGACCCCCGGGGCGACTTCGATCGCTTTGTCGTAGGCGGCGTTTCGCCCGAAACAGTCGAAGGCGTTCAATGCGTCGAGGATGGAATAGAGCGGTTCGCCGGCCGGGCTCGCGCCGTGGCGCCGCTGGGCTCTTCGCGATCGATGCCGCGCCTCCTCCTCCTGCAGATGCGCGGCGTCGAGCAGCACCAGCCGCGTCAGCTCGCGCGACGCCGCCGTGGCGACGATCTCGCCGCGGAACCCGCGTTTGAACAGCAGCGGGATGCGCCCGCAGTGATCGAGATGCGCGTGGGTCAGCAAAAGGACGTCGATCGACGCCGCATCGAAGCCGAAGGGGCCGGCGTTCTCCTCGTCGAGTTCGCGTCCGCCCTGATAGAGGCCGCAGTCGATCAGGATGCGCCGCCCGCCCGCCTCGACGAGATGGCACGACCCGGTCACGCCGCGGTCGGCGCCGTGGAACGACAGTTTCATTCGGGCTCCTTCGCGCATCGCGCCGCGTCGGCGCCATCCTATCACACGGCGCGGGCGCCGCCGCGAGCGGCCGCTCGCCTCGGCGGAGCAGCCCTCGAGAAGCGTAACGGCGTCGCTCCGCGATTGCCGCGCCGGCGGCGCCGGCTTTTTTGCGTTACGTCTAGCGACGTTCTTGCGGAGCGTGTTAGCCTCGCCGCGTAGTGAAAGTGTTGGAGGGTAAAATGAAAGCAATTCGCATCGCCTTGACGATGGTCGGCGGTCTTTCCGCTCTTGCCGGCCTGGCCATCCTCGCCTCTACGCCCGCCGACGCCTGGTATTGCTCGGCGCGCGGCACGACCGGCGCGACCGGCTGGGGCACGTCGGGCAACCTCGCGACCGCTCGCGGCATAGCCTTGCGGGAATGCGCCGTGCGGACGCCGCGCGGCGCCACATGCCTCATCATGTATTGCAAGTAGGCGCGGCGACGAACCGTCGCCTGGGATCGCGACGTCGCCCCCGGCGCATCGCCGGGGGCTTTCTTCTTGGCGAGGTCGTTTTCCCCGTAACGGCGTCATGAGATTTTCGCCGACGTGATCGCGCCGACGGCGGGGCGGCGCCGCCGCGAGACCTTGACGGTTGCGTCGAGGCAAAAGCGTCGGCGCCCCGAACGCGGCGGAAGCGACGCTCCAGAACAAGATTTATTCACGCTTAACCATTCCGCTACGCTTGCGCCCTATCTTGACGGGCGATCCAGAGCGAGTGTGAAAAGTGTTCGTAACCAAGCCGGCCGCCGTCGTCGTCAGCGTCCCCACACGAGATCCCCGACCGGCGAGCCAGCGCGAAACGGCGCGGGTCGTGCCGCTGACCCCGCCGCGGCCGCGCGTGCTGTTCGTCACCTCGGAAATGAGCGATTTCGTGCAAGTGGGCGGCCTCGGCGCCGTCTCGGCTTCGCTGCCGCGCGCCCTGAAACGCTACGGCGACGTGCGCGTGATGCTGCCCGGCTACCGACAGGTGCTCGAGAAAGCGCGCGCCATGGACATCGTCGCGCATCTGCCGGGCCTGGGCGCCGTCCCTCCCTGCTCGATCGGCTCAACGCGGCTCGGCGACGGCCTGGTCGTTTATGTCGTGCTGTGCGAGGAGCTCTTCAGACGCGACGGCGGCCCTTACGCCGACGCGCGCGGCGCCGACTTTGCCGACAACGATCTGCGCTTCGCCCGCCTCAGCCTGGCGGCGGCGCAAATGGCCGAACGCGGCTGCGACGGCTGGAGGCCGGCCTGCCTGCACTTGAACGACTGGCAGACCGCCCTGGCGGCCGGCTATCTCGCCTGGAACGCCGTCGACGCGCCGGCGCTGCTGACGATCCACAATCTCGCCCATCAGGGAGTGTTCGAGGCCTCGCGCATGAGCGCCCTGGGCATCCCTCCCCACGCGTTCACGATGCAGGGCGTCGAGTTCTTCGGCCGCGTTTCCTTCCTTAAGGCCGGACTGAACTACGCCGCGCACGTCGCCACCGTCAGCGCGAGCTACGCCGAAGAGATCACCCGCCCGGAATTCGGCTGCGGGCTCGATGGCCTGCTGCTCGAGCGCGCCTCGCAAGGGCGCCTCACCGGCATCGTCAACGGCGTCGACGAATCATGGGACCCGCGGCAAGACCGCAAATGCCCCTATCTCTACGATCCGCAGCGCTGGAAAGGCCGCTACTCCGACTACGCGCGCGGCATGTTCGGGCTGTCGCTGGCGCGCGCACCGCTGTTTTCGTTCGTCTCCAGGCTCGTCCATCAAAAGGGCGCCGATCTCGTGCTCCAGGCGGGCGAACGCATCGCCGAACTCGGCGGCCAGCTCGTCGTCATGGGGCGCGGCGAGCCGCAAATGGAGGCCGCCTTCGCCGAACTCGGCAAGCGCCGCCGCGACGCGGTCGGCGTTCGCATCGGCTTCGACGCGGAAGAGGCGCGCGCGCTGTTCGCCGGCAGCGATTTCGTTCTCATGCCGTCGCGCTTCGAGCCTTGCGGCCTGAGCCAGATGTACGCCCAGCGTTTCGGCGCGATCCCGATCGCCCACCGCACCGGCGGCCTCGGCGAAACGATCCACGACGGCAAGACGGGGCTCCTGTTCGACCGCCCCGAAATTGCGGACCTCGACGAGGCGATCCGTCGCGCCATCGACGCCTACGGCTCGTACCGGCGCCTGAGCGAAATGCGCCGCGCCGCCATGGCGCTCAAGTTCGACTGGGACGATTCGGCGCGCCGCTACGGCGCGCTCTACCGCGCGCTGGAAAACTCGCGCGCCGGCGAGACGCAAGCGCGCGCGCCTCGATAGACGTCTGTCGCGAATACGCCGCCCAGCACGCGCTGATCTTGCCGGAGATCGCCTACCGCGCCGTCCGGAAACATCGACCCCGGCGCGTTGCGATTCGTCGGCGTCTGGTCGAGCGAAATCGGCTACAACGGCGTCGGTCGCCAGGCGATGGCGATCGTAACCACGGTGAGCGCCGATATGCGCGCCGAGGGCTACGTTCTGAACGGTCCTCCAACGGCGCATGTTTACGATCCGAGCGTCGGAGCTTCCACTCTTCCGTTCCACGCAGAGATCGACGGCGACGTTTTGACGGTGAAGCCGGAGAACGCGAAGATAACCTACGCGGCGAAATTGAATTTGCAGGCGGACGGGATAACGTTCGTTTCCGTTCGACCCGACGGCAAGCTGGCGACGGTCGTGTTGAAGCCGATCTGGCGTTTGGCCAACGGGGGTTGAACGCGCAAGCTTTCGTGTCGCTTGCGAACGATGGGAGTGTATGCGGCCCGGCTCTCGGGGGCGGCCGCTGCGGACATTTTGACGAGAGGGGAACTGCGACGCCAAGCCTAAACAGTTTCGCCTACGCCATTCTCGCCCTGGTCGCCGCGTGCTGCCTCGTCGGCGCGCCGGCGCAGGCTCAGGTGGTCGCCTTCGGCGCGAGCAACGTCGCGGGCCGCGGCGTATCTCTGGACGAAGCCTTTCCTGCTCAGCTCGAAGCGATGTTGCGGGCGAAGGGCTATGCGGTGAGCGTCGTCAACGCCGGCGTTTCGGGCGACGGAACCCAGCAGATGCTCGCCCGGATCGATTCCGCGATCCCGGCCGGCACGCGAGTCGTCATCCTCGATGTCGGCGGCGGTCTGTGGAACAACGCGCGGCTGCGTGTCGATCCTGCTCAAGGGCCCGCCGACATCGCGGTCATGAAGGCGAAGCTGACCGTGCGTCACATCAAGATCATCGACCTTCATTCCAATCAAGGCATGTCATGGCAGTATATTCAGCCCGATCGCATCCACCTGACGCCGGAAGGGCACCAACTCCTCGCCTCCCGGCTTCTGCCTTCGGTCATGGCCGCGCTCGGCCCGCGCCGATAGTCCGCGGCGGGAGTGATGGCGCGCCTGACGCAGATCCGGCGTGGCGGGGCGCCAGGGCCTGCGCGCGCGTGACGAACGCGAGGCGGTCCTACGCCCAAGCCGTTTCTCCCCGAAAGATATCCCCTGCGGCCTGGCGCGTCAGCGCGCAAAACCATCTCAGCGTCGGATCGTTCGCCCGCGCTGCGGCGCCGACCAGCGTCATCGGCAGCGCGACGTCGTCGAACGGCGGCGCGCGCAGGACGAGGTCGAACGGCGCCGCGAAGCGCCGCGCCAGGGTCGCCGAAACGGTCGTGACCATGTCGGTGGCGGCGACGCTCGCCAGCGCGGCGATGAAATGGGGCGTCGTCAGCGCGATGCGCCGGCTCACCCCCGCCGCGGCGAGCCGCGCGTCGATGTCCGACTCGCCGTCGCCGAGCAACGCCACGGTGACGTGGTCGAACCGGCGGTAGTCGGCGAGCGTCCAGGCGGCGACGGCGGCGGGGTGGCCGCGCCGCATGACCAGCGCGAGGCGATCGAGGCCGATCGCTTCGCTCCACGCGCCCTGCGGCAGCGGCGTCGAAGCCAGCGCGAAAGCCAGATCGAGCGAGCCCTCCTCCATCCGGCGGCGAACGTCGGAGCCATAAGGCTCCATGACGAGATCGACGCCTGGCGCGACGCGCGCCAGCCGCGCCATGATCGCGGGAACGAGCAGCAGCGTCTGGACGTCCGAGGCGGCGACGCGGATCGTGCGGCGCAGGGCCGCCGGTTCGAAGGATTGCGCGCGAAAGAGGCCGCGCGCCGCCTCGAGCGCGGCGCCGAGGCGCGGCGCGAGTTCTTGCGCGCGCGGCGTCGCCGCCAGGCCGTTCGGGCCGCGCACCAGCAGGGGATCCCCCAGGGTCTGTCGTAGCCGCGCCAGCGCGCGGCTCATCGCAGGCTGGCTGAGGCCGACGTCGGCCGCCGCGCGCGTAACGTTGCGCCGCCGCAGCAGCGCTTCGAGCGCCGGCAACAGATTGAGATCGATCGCCGATAAATTCGTGTCGCGCATGGTGACCATATAAACTATGCATTTCCGTCATAGGCAAGCCCGGCCTATGCTGTTCGCGATATCGGAAAGGGTTCGGCGATGAGCGAGGGAATCGGTATTTTCGGCTTCGGCCCCGTCGGGGCGGCGACGGCGGCGCTCCTGAGCGCGCAGGGCCGCGAGTTCTGCGTCGCCCAGCGCGCCGCGCCGCAAAACCTGCTCGCCGGCGCCTCGTTTCGCCGCTGCGACGCGCTCGACGCCGGCTCGGTGCGCGGCGCTGTCGCCGGATTGCGGCAGGTCGTCCTGGCGATCGGCCTTCCCTATGTCGGAGCGCTGTGGCGCGAGGCGTGGCCGCGGGCGATGACGAATTTCGTCGAAGGCTGCGCGGCGAGCGGCGCGCGCCTCGTCTTCGTCGACAATCTCTACATGTACGGGCCGCAGACGCGGCCGCTCAGCGAGACGATGCCGCTGACCGACTTCGGGATCAAGCCCGCCGCGCGCGCCGCGGCGACGCGCGTCTGGATGGCGGCGAGCGAGGCGGGCCGGCTGCGCGTCGCGGCGCTACGCGCTCCCGATTTCTACGGGCCCGGCGCCGCGCAGGCGCATCTGGGCGAGACGGCGTTCGGCGCCCTGGCGAGGGGCAAGGCCGCGACCCTGATCGGCTCGCCCGACACGCCGCACGACTTCGCCTATGTCCCGGATTTCGCGCGCGCCGTCGTCACCCTCCTCGACGCGTCCGACGACGCGTTCCGCCAGGCCTGGCACGTCCCCTGCGCGCCGACGCGAGCCCCTCGCGAAATCCTGGCGCTCGGAGCGGCGGCGCTAGGGGTGAAGCCGCGCGTCTCCGGTCTGCCGACTTGGGCGCTCGGGCCGCTCGGGCTGTTCGTTCCGATGCTGCGCGAACTGCGCGAAATGAGCTTTCAGTGGGACCGGCCCTATCGCGTCAATTCGAGCCGCTTCGCCGCGCGCTTCTGGGGCGACGCGACGCCCTTCGAAGTCGGCGCGCCGGCGACGGCGCTATGGTTCCGCGATCGCGCCGGCGCGCGCTAGCGGCGGCGGTCGCTTCACCGGCAGCGACCGCACGAAGGCGAGCGCGGCGCCCAACAGCTTGGCGCGCAAGGCGTCGTCGCCGTAGGCCCGCGGCCCGGCTCGCACCCAGCCGCGCATGCGCCGGCTGCGCGAGATCATTGGAACGACGCCGGGCGTCGCCAGCGCCCAGCCGTCCTCGCCCGCGCCGAGCCTGACGAGCATCCCGTCGTCGCGGGCGCCGCAAAGAAGATGGCCGCCCAGCAGCCAGGCTCGTCCGCCGAACATCGCCTTTTCCGTCAAGCCCCGCTCGGAGCCGAGCTCATCCCTGAGCAGCTCCTCGAGCCCCTCGTCGCGCGCCATGTTTCCCGCCCCGCGTCGCTTCCTTCATAGCGCGTTCTATCGCCGGCGCGCTATGATGCGCCGCACCCTCGTTCGCGTCCCTCGTCGCCAAGCGCCATGACCGCCTCTCTGACCGTCCGCTCGATCGAAAGCATCGTCGAGGTTCCTGCCGGGGCCTGGGACGCGTGCGCCAATCCGCCCGCCGCGGGCGAGGCGACGGCCGACGGCGAGCGGTTCAATCCCTTCATCGCGCACGCGTTTCTCCTGGCGCTGGAGCAGTCGCGCTCGGTAGGCGGGCGTTCCGGCTGGGCGCCTGCGCACGTGCTCGTCGAAGCGCCGGGCGGCCGGTTGGTCGCGGCGGCGCCGACCTATCTGAAGTCGCACAGCCAGGGCGAATATGTCTTCGACCACGGCTGGGCGGACGCCTACCAGCGGGCGGGCGGGCGCTATTACCCCAAGCTGCAGGTCGCCGTTCCCTTCACCCCGGTGACGGGGCGGCGGCTGCTCGTCGCGCCCGAGGCGCCGAGCGGCGCGCGCGCGGCGCTGATCGCGGGCTTGCGCGCGCTGCGCGAGGCCGCCGGCGCCTCGTCGATTCACGTCACCTTTCCCGATCGCGCCGACATGGAGACTCTCGAGCGCGCCGGTTTCGTGTCGCGCACGGGCGAGCAGTTTCACTTCATCAACGAGGGCTATCGCGATTTCGACGATTTTCTCGCCGCCCTCGCCTCGCGCAAGCGCAAGGCGATCAAGCGCGAGCGCCGCGAGGCCCTCGGCGACGATGTCGTCATCGAACTGCTCACAGGAAACGACATACAATCAGAGCATTGGGACTCGTTCTTCACGTTTTACATGGATACGGGGTCGCGCAAGTGGGGCCGCCCCTACCTGTCCCGGGAATTCTTCGATCGCGTCGGCGCGGCGATGGCCTCGCGCATCCTGCTGGTGATGGCCAAGCGCGCGGGGCGCTACGTCGCGGGCGCGATCAACTTCATCGGCGACGACGCGCTCTACGGGCGCAACTGGGGCGCGATCGAGGAGCGGCCGTTCCTGCACTTCGAAATCTGCTATTACCAGGCGATCGAATTCGCGATAAGGCGCGGCCTGAAGCGCGTCGAGGCGGGCGCGCAGGGAGAGCACAAATTGGCGCGCGGCTATCGTCCTGTCCCAACCTTTTCCGCCCACGAATTCGCCGACCCGCGCTTTCAGCAGGCGGTGGCGGACTACCTGACGCGCGAGCGCGCCGCCGTCGACGATACGATCGCCGACTACGCGGAACACCTTCCCTTCCGGCGGGAGACTTGACCCCCGCCGAGCCGATTGCCCCGGAGAGCCCATGACCCAGCCTTACGACACGAACAACATTTTCGCCAAGATCCTGCGCGGCGAGGCGCCGTGCGTGCGCGTCGCCGAGGACGAAGTCTCGCTTTGCTTCATGGACATCATGCCGCGCGCCGACGGGCACACGCTGATCATCCCCAAGACGCCGGCGCGCAATCTGCTCGACATCGCGCCCGACGCGCTGGCGCGCTTCATGCCGTCGGTGCAGCGCCTCGCGCGCGCCGTCAAGGCGGGCATGGCGGCCGACGGCGTCGTCGTGCAGCAGTTCAACGAGAGCGCCGGCGGACAGCTCGTGTTCCATCTGCATTTTCACGTGCTGCCGCGCTGGAGCGGCGTCGCGCTGCGCCCGCCCGGCGGCCCGATCCTGCCCGCCGAACAGCTCGAGGTCCACGCCGCCAAGATCCGCGCCGCGATGAAGGCTTGAGCGGCGCGCGACCGTCGCGCGGCGGGATGACAATCTGCACGGATTGAATTAGCGAAGGAGGCGCCGCGCCTAGCGCCGAGCCGCCCATGCCGTCGAGCCATCTGCAATATCTTCCCGGCCCGATCCTGCTCTATCTGCTGCTCGGCGGGGTCATCCTCGCCCTGTTGCTGCTGCTCGAAATCGGGCTGTTGAACCGCGCCTATCGCCGTCTCGGCCTGGAGCCGCGCGTCGCGATGCTCGTCCTGCTCGCCTCGCTGATCGGCGGCTATCTCAACATCCCCGTCGCGCGGCTGCCCGAGGCTCGCGTCGTGGCGAGGGTCTTCGTCGACGCGTTCGGCATGCCCTATTACGTCCCGCAGGTCGTCGACTGGCCCGGCGCCATCGTCGCCGTCAACGTCGGCGGCGCGCTGATCCCGCTCCTGTTGTCGCTCTATCTCGTCGGCCGCTACGGCATCCTTTTTCCGAGCGTGATCGCCACGGCGGTCGTGGCGCTCGTCGTCCATCAGTTGGCGACGCCGATCCCCGGGGTCGGCATTTCCGTTCCCCTCTTCGCCCCGCCGATCGCGGCGGCGCTGACGGCGCTCGCGCTGTCGCGCCGTTACGCGGCGCAACTCGCCTATATCGGCGGCAGCCTCGGGGTGCTGTTCGGCGCCGACCTTTCCAACCTCGACAAGGTGCAGGCGCTGGGCGCGCCGGTCGCTTCGATCGGCGGCGCGGGAACCTTCGACGCCGTGTTCCTGACCGGCGTCGTGGCGGTGCTGCTGTCGGGGTGGGGCGAGCGGCCGGGGTGAGGCGGCGGCCCGGCGGGGCGGCGCGGTTGAAATCGGGAATTGGGAATTGAGGACTTACGGATGCGCCGCGGCAAACCGGTGAAACCGTCGAACGTGGCGCGGGAACGGGTCCGGGTTGCGCAGCGTCAATCGGGCCAGAACGTCGCGTCCATCATCTCCTGGAACGACCAGGGGCAGGCCGGGGGCAAGGAGGCTTCCGGCAAGCCGGTTTCGGCTTCGGCCTCGATAAGCGCGTTTCCGTAGGCTTGTTCGATGGCTTCGGGCAGCGTGGCTTTGAGGCTGGGGTTGTCTGTCATGTGGACCGCGAGGTCGCGGCGTTGAACCCGAATTGTCGCGCGCCAGGACGGTCCGCGCAGCATCGGTTGAAAGCGCCATTTGAGCAGATGCAGTAGTAAGACCGTGAGGCGGCTCACGAGCTCGCGCTTTTCGGTCCTACCCATGCTCTCGATCTCCTCGGCGATGTTCGCGATGTCGGCGTCGCGGAGCCGGCCGGCGCGCAGCAACGCCGCCTGCTCGTTCGCCCAGGCGTAGAAGTCGCGCTCGTAGTTGCTGTTGCGCATGGTCGAACCGATCGCTGAGTGTCGGGCGCTGGGAAATGGCGACGATATTATGCGCCAGACTTGCGCAACGCGCAAAGGCCGGGAAAGCCGGCCGCGTAACGCGGGCTGGGCGAGCGCCGCGCCTGAAGCGCGGCGACTTTGGCCGTCTCGCGCTTTCGCGCTCGGCGGCGGTCGAGGCGGTGGACCTGATCGGACAAAATCGCGGAAAGTTCGCCCGGCGCGTGGAGCGCGCCCTTTCCCACGCGCCAAGTCTCGGCAGGGAGCGCCGTCGACCTCATGGAGGCAAAACTTCCGGAGCTTTTGACCTGTCAAGGGGCGATGCCCGCCTGCCGGCGGCGCGCGGACGCGCGCCCTTGACAGGTCAAAAGCTCCGGAAAAAGAGGCTTCCATGAAGTCGACGGCGCGGCGGGATCGCGATCGTGCCGACACGGGTCGATCGCAATAATTCGTGGTCGCGCAACTTACATGAACATCTCGCTGACCAGCGAAATAGTGCAATTCGTATCATGCCCTCGTAACCCCGAGGAGGTCACGCTCAACGAGGTGGAGAGGATACTTGTTTGACGCGGCGGGTCGGCGTCGGAATCCACAAACATTTATGCAGCCTCTACACGTAAAGCTCCGCCGACAATTTCGTCCAAACTTCTTCCGCCGACATCGGCGGCTTTAGACCCTGCATCGCGCCTTCCGCGAAGGGAACGACGCGACTCCGAACCTGTTCCTCGTCGAGCTTGAGGACGATGATTAGCTCGGTGATTTTCGCCGCGGCGGCAGGGTTGAGATAGGCAATATCAGCTTGAAAATCGGAGCCAGGCCCAACGGTCGTTTCGTGGTCTCTGATGATTTGGATTCGATTGCAGGCCCCATTTTGGTCAAGGCAGCAGACCTCAAAATAATGGTTCAACGCCGCCTCCAACTTTCCTTCGCCTTCGAGGAACGCCGCCATTGAGAGGCGCGTGTTTCTGTATAGCCCCCACTGTCTTTGAAGCGCGTTGTCGGCGCTCGCCTGATTCAAATACGCCCAAGCGACATCGGCGTCCGAGGGCGGCTGACCGAATTTCTTGGCAAGCACGGGCCGGAGCCTTTCCATAGCGTGCCGGTCTAACGACGGTTCTATTCGAACTCGCGTAAAGCCCGACCACTCAGCCTCTAATTGGGTGGCCTGCTTTTCCGTGACGAGGACGCGCTGCCGGTCGATTGGCCGCGTGCGGACAAAAATGAAATTGCCGCAATGAGGGCATTTCGCCTTGCGTCCGGGGCGCACCGCGAGGATCGCCCCGCAATTTGGGCATGCGTTATCCAGACGCCCGATTTCGGTTAGCGTGGTTTTCAGGGATCGCACGAAACCCTCCGGTGGCACGAAGGAGGCTTTCGCGTGTCAAGTTCGGCCCCCTGCCCTAGGACGATGTTATCAGCCTTCCCGAGCGAAGGCGCGCGGGCGATCAAGAGGCGCGACAAGGAGGGGGAAACATTGCGCTCGATGGGCCGCAGCCTCAATGTAAGCCCGCAGACGATTTCAAGGCTTGGGAGGTTCGAATGTGGCCGTTTTCTCGCTGGTTCAAGCCTCAGCAAGCGCGGCCTCCTATCGCGCCGCCGCAAGCGCCCGCCCCCGCGCCGATCATCAGAGCCAGTGAGCGGCGATCCGCGCCAGCCGTGCCGCCGGAAGCCTTGGGACTTGAGCGGATCGAGAGCCGGAGCCATCCGGGGCGATATTACTACCGCAACGCGATACCCCCTCCCCTGCCCGGCTTGCCCTGCATCCACGGCGACGCCTTCTTTACCTACGAGGTTGCCGGGGCGTCGTACTATCAGGAGACGCTTGAAAGGATCGTAGGCGGCAGACGAAGCGCCTCGGTCTATTTTCGCGCTATCGCCGTGCTCGCGTCGGAGCCGGAAAATCCCTACTACACGCCGCCGGAAGATCGAACTCCGTTTCGCGTTCATGCGGCAAGCGGCTTGCCAGTCATGGTCCACTTGAAGGGTTTGGCGAGAGTACGGTTGAAGTATGCGATGAAGGCTTCGATGCG
>JBEKLU010000122.1:0-16205 GCA_050010035.1 Roseiarcus sp. | reverse complement strand
TCGGCCCCTTCGGGCGTACGGTCGTCCCTCTCGACGAAGCCCTGCGCGTCATCGCCTACGCCGCAATCTTCTGGGCTGCCATCTGACCCGCCCCAGCAAAAAATGCGCAAAGTCGAGCTTAGGGCTTGTCAGGAATCAACCGCTTTGGTTGACCACAATTCCCGAACAAATCTCCGGCCGCGCTGATGCATGGCCGATCTTGCGGCCCTTGACGGCTTCGAAGGTCACAATTCCGGGTTGTCCATCACCTCCCTTGGTTCGTCGGCACGCATGGCGAGTCCCGCCATGATCGCGTGCAACCGGCGCGAGTCTCGCCGCTTTTGCGCGGGCATGAGGCGTCGTCGCCGAGCCATTGGACGGCGCCCGATATGACGTTTGCGCATTACGGGGACATGCATTACGGCATTACGGGGACATGCATTACGGGGCATTTGGCATTCGGGGGCATTACGGGGACATGATACGGAGTCCCCAATTCAGCCCGCCCGTTCGCTGTTCGGCTTGCGCCCCCGTCGGCCCGGCCGGACTTTTCGGCCCAGCCTCTTCTCAACCATCGCGATGAAGTCCGGGGCGCCGAGGGGGCGGCCGTTGGGGCTGCGGTTGTCGAAACCGTCGAGGGCCGTCTGTTCGTCGAGCGACAATTCGAGGAGATCCGCGAATCGCGGCGCGCGCCCCAGCGCCGGGCCGACCTGAACCAGCGCATCGTCGCGCCCCTGAAGATGGGCGCGCACGCTCGACCACGGCCACGCTTCCGGCGAAGCGGCGAGCCCCGCGCGAACGGGATTGAAGGCGAGATAGCGCAGCGCGTTGATGAAATGCGCGTCGTCCATCGCGAACGAGGCGAACCGCGCCTGGGATTACGGGACATGATACGAATTGCATTATTTCGTTTGCTCAACCCCTCAGTGGGTCGGCGTCCGCTGGCGCGCGAAGGTCTCGCCGCGCGCCGGCGCGGCGGAAATTCGTCACGCAAGCCCTTGAAAACAGGCCATCGCGCCCGAAAATGGCGCCGCCCTCGGTCGATTCGGCCGGCGCGACCCCCGCCCTGACCCTCCCCCGCGAGGGGCGAGGGGATTGGTCACTTCGGATACGGCACGCGCAGCCCCGCCTCGCGCATGCGGCGGAAGATGTCGAAGTTCATTTCGCTGCGCAGGCGCTCCGCCGTCACGATGTCGTCGACGAAGCAAATCAACTGGAACTTCAGCGCCCAGTCGCCGAATTCGTTGAACAGCACCAGCGGCGCGGGGATCGACAGCACCTGGTCCTGCGCCTTGGCGGCGGCGATGAGCAGTTCGCGCACCAATTCGGGGTCGCTTTCATAAGCGACGTTCACCTGCACGATGATCCGCCCCGTGCGGTCGGCGTGCATCCAGTTCTTCACTGCGCCGCCGACCAGCGTGGCGTTGGGCACGATGAGCGTGCCGCGGTCGAAGGTCTCGATTTCCGTGGCGCGCGCGTTGATGCGCCGCACGAAGCCCTGCTCGGCGCCGACCACCACCCAGTCGCCGACCCGAATGCCGCGCTCCCACAACAGAATTAGACCGGAGACGAAATTGTTGACGATCGACTGCAGGCCGAAGCCGATGCCCAGGGACAGCGCGCCGGCGACGATCGCCAGTTTCTGGTAGTCGAGGCCGAGCTGCGAACCGCCCATCAGCAGCGCGGTGAAGACGCCGATGTAGCCGACGATCGTGCGGATGGAGTTGCTGACGCCGGCGTCGAGCCGGGTGTGCGGGAGATAGCGGGCGCCGAGCCAGTTCTGGATCGCGCGCGTCGCCACGATGCCGACGACGAACACGGCCGCGGCGACGATCAACGAGGAAAGGGAGAGCGTCACGCCGCCGACCTTCAAGCCGAAATAGGCGGCGCGAAGCGAGGACGCGAGATCCTGGGAGATGCTCCAGCGCCCGAGAATCAGCAGAATCGCGGCGACGACGATCGCCAGCCGCGCGAAACCCTGGACGAGCACGACGATCTGGTCGAGCGCGTCGCGCCTGAGGCCGATCGTCGTCATCAGGCCGTGGCCGATCGCGGCGTTCGGGCGCAGCGCCTCTTCCGCGCCCTCCTGCACGATGACGTCGATGACATAGAGAATGGTCGCCAGCGTGGCGACGAACATCGTCTGATTGACGAGGAAGGTCGCGAAGGCGATGTAGCCGGCGAGCGCCGCGCCGAGAATGACCGCGACGAGGGTCCACAGCACCATTCGCGCCGGCGCGAAGGGTTCGCGCACCGGCGCGCCGGGGACCGGCGCGGCGATGCGCCGCAACGTGCGCGCCATGAGAACCGCGGCGAGGGCGGCGCCGACGGCGCGGCCGGCGACCGCGATATTGAGCGAGGCGACGGCGTCCGCGGCCGGCTCCAGCAGCCTTTCGGCCGCCAGGATCGCCGCCACCGAGAGCCACAGGTGAAACAGCAACGCGCTGACGCGGTCGCCGAGATGGTCGAGCAGGCGCCAGTTCGCGCACCCCGGCGCGAGCAATCCGCGGCCCAGCGCGTTGACGAGGACGATCAGCCGAAGCCCGTCGAGCAGCGCGTCGAGCGCGCCTTGCAACCGTGGATCGGAAATGTCGAAGACGTCGAGCGCGTAGACGATCGCCTCCAGCGCGAGCAGCGGCAGCGCGGCGAGCACCAGGATCGTCCAGGCGGCGGCCAGCGCCCGGCGCAGGCGGCTGGGCGCGACTGCCTCCGGATCGCGCGCGATCACGCGCCGCGCGATCCATTGCAGCGGCGCCCACAGCGCCATGATCGCCAGCGCCACCGCGAGAAGGCCGAACGCCTGCGCCGCGGAGATCCGCGTCGCCAGGCCGTGCAGCCAATCGCCGAGCAAGGCCCCGACGGCGCTCGCGTCGCCGGGAGATTCGCGCGCCACCCCGGTCCACAGCAGCGGACTGACGAGGCTCGAAGAGCGCGCGAAGGTCTCGCGCGCGAAGAGGTCGCGCCGCGCCGCGCCGATTCGCGCGTTGTCGTCGTCGATCTGCAGCAGCATCGCGCGCGCCGAACGCACGTCGGCGTCGAGCGCGTCGTGTTTCGTTCGCTCGGCGGCCAACTCCGCGCTCGCCGAGTCGCTGAGCGGCGCCTCCTTCGATTTGGGCGTCAGTTCGACGAGCCGCTTCTGCGAAGCCTCGAGGCGCGGCGCGAGCTCGGTGATCACCGCCTGCAGCTCGGCGACGAGCGGATCGCTTTCGTCGCGCAGCCGCACCAGATCGGCGTCGGAAAGATTGTCCGCCTTCAGTTGTGTTTCGACGTCGGCGAGCGTCGAGCGCGCCGACTCGAGCGTCTGGCGCGTCGTGTCGTCGCCGGCCGCGTGGACGGACGGCGCGAAGGCGATCGACGCGGCCAGAACCACGAAACGAAGGGCGCGGAGGAAGGGCAAAAGGCTGCTCGGAAGGTGATTCGGCGGGATTGGAGCTTCCCTCGCATCGGACCATGGCCGCCCTGTGGCCGCAACGGCGAATCGGCGGCGCCCGCGCGGGTTTGTTCACCTTGCAGCGGGAAAAGGGCTGCGCGCGCCGCGTCGCTTTGTTAAAGAAAGCCTCGAAAACGAGGAAAATGTCTTGAACCCGACCCCCCCGGCCGAGGCGCCCAAGCCTGACGCGTCCACCCTCGCCGCGGGCGGGCGGGCGCTCGAACATTTTCTCGCCGCCGGATTCTCGCGCCTCGAGCCGCCCGTGCTGCAAGCCGCCTCGGTCTTTCTCGACATGTCGGGCGAGGACATTCGCGGCCGCCTCTACCTCACCAGCGACGCCTCCGGCGCCGAACTGTGCCTGCGCCCGGACTACACGATTCCCGTCTGTCTTTCCTATCTCGCTTCGCCCGAGGCGGGCCGACCGGCGCAATTCGCCTACCTCGGCCCGGTGTTCCGCGCCCGCGCCGGGCAGAGCGGCGAGATGACCCAGACCGGGCTCGAAAGCTACGGCCGCGAGGACGTCGAGGCCGCCGACGCGGAGATTCTCGCCCTCGCGCTGGAGGCGGCCGAATTGGCCGGCGCCGGGCCGTTGACGGTGCGCCTGGGCGACGCGCGCCTGTTCGACAGCGCGCTCGCCGCGCTCGGCCTGCCCGAGGTCTGGCTGCGCCGGATGCGGCGCGGCCTGGCGCGCGGGCGCGCGCTGGAGACGATCCTCGACGGCAACGGACAGGGCGCGCTCGCCCAGTCGGGCGTCCTGGCGGCCCTCGAGAGCGCCGATCACGCCGGCGCCAAGGCGCTCGTCGAGGATCTGCTCGCCATCGCCGGCATCGCGACGGTCGGCGGGCGTAGCGCCGGCGAAATCGCCGATCGCTTCCTCGAACAGGCCGCAGCGCGCTCCCAGACGCACGTCAGCGCCGAGCAGCAGGACGTGCTGCGGCGCTTTCTCGCCATCTCGGGCGATCCCGACTCGGCCTCGCGGCGCCTCAGGCAATTGGCGACCGAGGCGCGGCTCGATTTGGGCGGCGCGCTCGATTCGTTCGACCAGCGCACCGGCTTCCTGGCCGCGCGCGGCCTGCGCATCGAGGACTTCGTCTTTTCCGCCCCGTTCGTGCGCGATCTCGACTACTACACCGGCTTCGTCTTCGAGGCGGTCGATGCGGCCCGGCCGGACGCCAAGCCGGCGGTCGGCGGCGGGCGCTATGACGGTCTGGCGCGCCGGCTGGGCGCGGCGAGCGACGTGCCCGCCGTCGGCGCCGCGGTGTGGATCGACCGTTTGCCGACCTCGGGAGAGCGCGCATGACCGCCCAGGCTGAAAGCGCCGCCAAGATCGAGAGCGCGACAGAGACGCCGCTCGTCCTCGCCGTGCCGTCCAAGGGGCGGCTGCAGGAAAACGCCGCGGCGTTCTTCGCCCGCGCCGGCCTGGAGTTCGTGCAAGGACGCGGCGTGCGCGACTATCGCGGCGCGATCGCCGACCTGCCGGGCGTGGAAGTGGCCTATCTCTCGGCTTCCGAGATCGTCGGCCAGCTCGCCGCCGGCGCGGTCCATTTCGGCGTGACCGGCGAGGACCTGGTGCGCGAAAAGATCGCCGACGCCGACGAACGGCTGACGCTGCTGGCGCCGCTCGGCTTCGGGCGCGCCAACGTCGTCGTCGCCGTCCCGCAGGCCTGGATCGACGTGCGCGCGATGGCCGATCTCGAAGACGTCGCGGCGAGCTATCGCGCCCGGCGCGGCGAGCGGATGCGCGTGGCGACGAAGTACGTCAACCTGACGCGCCGCTTCTTCGCCCAGCACGGCGTCGCCGACTACCGCATCGTCGAGAGCCTGGGCGCGACCGAAGGCGCGCCCGCCGCCGGCGCGGCCGAGCTGATCGTCGACATCACCACCACCGGCGCGACGCTCGCCGCCAATGCGCTGAAAACCCTCGACGACGGCGTCATGCTGCGCTCGCAGGCGACGCTGGTGGCCTCGCCCGCGGCGCGCTGGACGGCGAGCGCGCGCGCCGCCGCCCGCGCCATCCTGATGCGCATCGCCGCGACGGAGGACGCGCGAAAATCGCGCGAAATCCGCGCGCGCCTGCCCACGCCCGCCCACCTCGTCGTCGAAAAGGCCTGCGCCGCTTTCGGCGCCGTGCCGGCCTTCGGCGAGGAGGCGGATCCGCATGGCTTCGTCGCGCTGCACTGCGCGCGCTCCAAGGCGGCGGATCTCGCCGACTGGCTGCTCGCCCAGGGCGCCGAGCGGGTCAGCGTCATCGGCCTCGAGCAAGTGTTCGACGCCAGGAACGCGCTCTATGAGGCCCTCGAGGCGCGGATCGGCAAATAGGCGGCGCGCCGGCTTGGCGCGCTTCGCGCGCCGCGCGCGTCTTGGTTTAGCCCCAATTTTCCCGCCATTTCCGGGTTCCCGTTTCACCTTTGGCGCGAGATGCGCTAGACGACGCAGGCTCGAGCCAGGGAATCCAGAGAACGTGCGCTATATCTCTACGCGCGGCGAAGCGCCGATGCTCGGTTTTACCGAAGCGATGCTCGCGGGCCTGGCCCGTGACGGCGGCCTCTACACGCCGGCGACGCCGCCGCGATCGACGCCCGCCGAAATCCGCGCGCTCGCCGGCCTCGCTTACGCCGAGGCGGCGACGCGGCTGGTTCAGCCCTTCATCGGCGACGAAATGGACAGCGCCGCGCTCGCGGCCCTCACCGAGGACGCCTACGCGGGATTTCGCCACGCGGCGACCGCCCCGCTCGTCCAGCTCGACAACAATCTCTTCCTCGTCGAATTGTTCCACGGACCGACCCTGGCGTTCAAGGATTTCGCCATGCAATGGCTCGGCCGGCTGATGAACCGCGCCTTGCGCGAGCGCCAGACCCGCGCCACCTTACTCGCGGCGACCTCCGGCGACACCGGCGCGGCGGCGATCGAGGCCTTCGGCGGCCAATCGCAGACCGACGTCTTCATCCTCTTTCCGCTGGGGCGCGTTTCCGACGTGCAGCGCCGTCAGATGACGACTGTGGACAAGCCGAACGTCCACGCCGTCGCGCTCGAGGGAACGTTCGACGACTGCCAGTCGATCGTCAAGGCGCTGTTCAACGATCTCGCCTTTCGCGACGCGATGAAGCTGTCGGGCGTCAACTCGATCAATTGGGCGCGCATCCTCGCCCAGATCGTCTACTACTTCACCAGCGCGGTGGCGCTCGGCGCGCCCGATCGGCGCGTCTCCTTCGCGGTTCCCACCGGCAATTTCGGCGACGTTCTGGCCGGCTATTACGCCAAGCGCATGGGGCTGTCGATCGATCGCCTGGCGATCGCCACCAACGAAAACGACATTCTCGCCCGCGCGCTGGCGAGCGGCCTCTACAAGCCCCTCGGCGTCAAGGCGACGCAGTCGCCCTCGATGGACATCCAGGTCTCCTCGAATTTCGAGCGCCTGCTGTTCGAGGCCTACGATCGCGATGCGGGCGCGGTGCGCGCGTTGATGGGCGGGCTCCGGCAATCGGGAGAATTCGCCCTCGCGCCGGGTCCGCTGGCCGTGATCCGGCGCGATTTCGACGCCTATCGCGTCGACGAAGAGACTTGCAGGCAGGAGATCGGCCGCGCCTATCGCTCGAGCGGCGTCGTCATCGATCCCCATACGGCGGTGGGCGTGAACGCGGCGCGGCGCGCGCTGGCGCGCGATCCCGCGACCCCGGTCGTGGCCCTGGCGACGGCGCACCCCGCGAAGTTCCCCGACGCGGTCGCGCGCGCGATCGGCCAGCGTCCCGTCCTGCCGCCGCATCTGCGCGACATCGAGTCTCGCCAGGAGCGATTCGAAATCGTCCCGAACGACGCGGCGGCGGTGGCGCGGTTCGTGCGCGCTCGCTCGAGGGCGGCGGCTTGAGCGTGCGCTTCACGATCCTGCCCTCGGGCCTGCGCGTCGTCACCGACGCGACGCCGCATTTGCGCACCGCCTCGCTCGGCGTCTTCGTCAGCGCGGGGTCGCGGCACGAAACCGACGACGAACACGGGCTCTCCCATCTGCTCGAACACATGGCGTTCAAGGGAACGCGCCGGCGCAACGCGCGCGAAATCGCCGAGGCGATCGAAAACCTGGGCGGCGACCTCAACGCCGAGACCGGCGTCGAGCAGACCGGCTATTTCGCCCGCGTCCTGGGCGAGGACGTCGATCTGGCGCTCGACGTGCTCGCGGACATTCTGACCGAAAGCCGCTTCGACGCCGACGAGCTCGGCCGCGAGAAGAACGTCATCATCCAGGAAATCGGCGCCGTCGAGGACACGCCCGACGATCTCGTCTTCGATCTCTTCACCGGCGCGGCCTGGCCGAAACAGCCGATCGGTCGACCGATCCTGGGCACGCGCCAAGGGGTGAACGCGTTCGATCGCGCCGCGATCGATGCGTATTTGCGCCGCCACTATCGCGCCGGAGCGACGATCGTCGCGGCCGCCGGCGCGATCGAGCACGACCGGATCGTCGCGCGCGCCGAGGAGCTGCTCGGGCGCCTGGGCGCCGAGAGCGCCGAGCCGCCGCAGCCCGCGTCCTATCGCGGCGGCGAAATCCTGGTGAAGAAGAAGCTCGAGCAGACCCACATCGTCGTCGGCTTCGAGGGCCGCGCGATCAAAGCGGCCGATCACGACGCCGCCCACGTCTTCGCCGCCGCCACGGGCGGGGGCATGTCGTCGCGCCTGTTTCAGGAAGTGCGCGAGCGGCGCGGCCTCGCCTATTCCATTTACACGTTTCATTGGGCCTATTCCGACTCCGGCCTGTTCGGTTTCTACGCCGGCGCAGCGGCCAAGGACGCGGGCGAGCTGATGGCCGCCGCGCTCGATTGCCTCGGCGAGGCGGCCGTAGGCCTGCGGGAGGACGAGATTCGGCGCGCCAAGGCGCAGTTGAAGGTCTCGACCTTGGCGGCGCTCGAATCGCCGAGCGCGCGGGCGCAGCAGCTGGCGCGCCAGACGTTCGTCTACGGTCGGCCGCTCTCGCTCGAAGACATGCTGGCGCGAATCGACGCAATCGCCGTCGACGACGTTCGCAGGACGGGCGCCGCCATGCTCGCCACGCCCCCGACCGTCGCGGCGATCGGCGGCGTCGGCAAGGCGCTCGACGCGGCCGGCGTCGCGCGGCGGCTGAAAGCGGGTTAAGAGGCGGGCATGGCGCTTTTCCGTCTCACCAAACCGATGGATCCCGAGCCGCACCTGCGCGGCGACGGCGTTTATCTGCGCCCGGCGGTCATCGCCGACTTTCCCGCCTGGGCGCGCCTGCGTGAGCAGAGCCGGGCGTTCCTGACGCCCTGGGAGCCGACCTGGCCGGAGGACGACCTCACCCGCGCCGCCTTTCGCCGGCGCCTGCGCCGCCAAGCCGAGGAAATGGCGCGCGACGAATCCTTCGCCTTCCTCGTTTTCGAGGCGACCACCGACGAATTGCTCGGCGGCCTGACCCTCGGCGGCGTCCGCCGAGGCGTCGCCCAGGCGGCGACGCTCGGCTATTGGATGGGCGCGCCGCACGCCGGTAAAGGATATATGACGCGAGCGGTCGCCGCGGTCGTCCGGTTCGGCTTCGGGACCCTGCGGCTGCATCGCATCGAAGCGGCCTGCATTCCCGACAACGCGCCGTCGATGGCGCTGCTGAAGCGCAACGGGTTCCGTCGCGAAGGATTCGCACGCGCCTATCTGAAGATCAACGACGCGTGGCGCGATCACGTCTTGTTCGCGCTCGTCGAGGGCGAGGCGGCGCGCCTTGATTGAGTCGGCTGCGCGCAGGGCGCGTCCTCGTCGCGCCGGACGCTGTTTCCGCTTCGCGGCGCTCCTGCTGTGGATGGTTCTGGGCTGCCAAGCCGCGTTCGCGGTCCAGTCGGTTCGCGTTCCCGTCGACGCCGACGCGATCGACCTGTCCTCGGCGGTCGAGCACTTCGGCGCGCAAGGCGACCGCATTCAGGTGTCCACTGCGCCCGGCGCCGACGGCATCGTGCGGCGCATCGAGGTGAGCGCGCTGGAGGCGGGAGCTCGACCGTCCTGGATCGTCTTCGCGCTCACCAACGATTCGGACGAGCAACTGACGCGGCTCGTCGTCGCGCCGCACTTCCGATTCGTCGGCTCCGGCGTGGTGTGGCCCGATCTCGGCTCCTCGCGCATTACCGCCATCACGGCGAGCCAGGGCAATCCTCCCGAGCGCGAGGACCAGGTCGAAGCCGACGTGTTCCGCCTGACGCTCGACCCCGGCACGACGGTCACCTACGTCGCGGAGCTGCGCACGCCGTCGCTGCCGCAGATCTATCTCTGGGAGCCGGACGCCTTCAAGGATAAGGGAGCGAGCCTGACGCTCTACCAGGGCATCCTCATCGGCATCGCCGGGCTGCTCGCGCTGTTTCTGACGATCGTCTTCGTCGTGCGCGGCGCCTTGGTCTTTCCCGCCGCGGCGGCGCTCGCCTGGGCGGTCTTCGCCTATGTCTGCATCGACTTCGGTTTCTGGCGCAAGATCTTCGGCTTCGAGGACGAGGCCGAGCGCGTCTGGCGCGCCGGCGTCGAGGCGACTATCGGCGCGACGCTGATCGTCTTCCTCTTCGCCTATCTGAATTTGCGCCGCTGGCACGTTCGTTTCCTCCACATCGGGCTGGTGTGGCTCTTGGTGATGGCGGCCGTGGTCGGCCTTTCCGTCTACAACGCCCCGGTCGCCGCGGGCGTGGCGCGCATCTCGATCGCCACCGTCGCGGGAATCGGATTTCTGCTGATCCTGAGCATGGCGGCGCGCGGCTCGGAACGCGCGGTCATGTTGATTCCGACCTGGTTTCTCCTGGTCGTCTGGGTCGGCGCGGCCGGCGCCGCGGCGCTCGGCGTGGTGACCAACGATCTGGCCGCTCCCGGCCTCATCGGCGGGCTGGTGCTCATCGTCATGCTGATCGGCTTCACGATCATGCAAAACGCCTTCGCGGAATCGGGCGGCGTTCGCGCCGGCGGCGCCGACGCCGAGCGCCGGGCGCTGGCGATGACCGGGTGCGGCGACGCGATTTTCGATTGGCACGTCGGTCCGGACCAGGTCTACGTCAGCGCCGAGATCGAAAACCAGCTCGGCTTGAGACGCGGCGCGCTCGAGGGGCCGGCCGCGGCGTGGCTCGATATTCTCCACCCGCTCGACCGCGACCGCTATTCGGCGGCCCTCGACGGCGTCCTCCAGCAGCGGTCCGGCCGCATCAGCCACGACATCCGCCTGCGCGGCGCGGACGGCCGCTATCACAGTTTCGTCTTGAAGGCGCGGCCGGTGGTCAACGTCGAAGGCGAGGTCGTGCGCGTCATCGGCGCGCTCTCGGACGTCACCGAAATCAAGGCGGCGGAGGAGCGCATCCTGCACGATGCGATCCACGACAATCTGACTGGGCTTCCCAATCGCGAGCTGTTCTTCGACAGGCTGGGCGCCGCGATGATCCTGGCCCAGCGCCCCGGCGGGCCGGCCTTCGCGGCCCTGGTGATCGACATCGACCGCTTCAAAGAGATCAACGACGCCGTCGGCATGTCGTTCGGCGACTCCGCGCTGCTCACCGTGGCGCGCCGGCTCGGCCGCGAGCTCAGGCCCGGCGACACGCTCGCGCGCATGGGCGGCGACCAGTTCGGCGCCGTCGTGCTGCTCGACGAGCGCGAGACGGACTTCACGGAGTTCGTCGAATCGCTGCGCGCGCTGATGGCCGCGCCGATCAGCTTCGGGGATCGCGAAGTGGCGCTCACGGTGTCGATCGGCGCCGCGGTGTTCGCCCCGGCGCTGCACACCAAAGGCTCCGACCTCCTGGCCGACGCGGAAATCGCCCTCGCCAACGCCAAGAAGACCGGCGGCGACCGCGCCGAGATCTTCACCGCGGCGATGCGCGCCGAGGGCTCGAACCGCCTTTCGCTCGCCGACGATCTGCGCCATGCGCTCGATCGCGGCGAGATCGCCGTCCTGTTTCAGCCCATCGTGCGGCTCGAGGACCGCACCGTCGCCGGCTTCGAAGCGTTGCCGCGCTGGCGTCATCCGCGCCTCGGCCTGCTCGGCCCCGACGATTTCTTTTCGCTCGCCGAATCGAACGACGTCCTCGTCGACATCGGCGTCTTCGCCATCGAAACGACCGCGCGCGAACTCGCGGCGTGGCAGAAGGCGCTCGAAGTGACGCCGCCGATCTTCGCCAGCATCAACGTCTCGTCGCGCCAGATGCTCGGCCACGACCTCTTGAGCGACCTGCGAACCGCGCTCAACCGCCATTACGTCCTGCGCGGCACGCTGAAGCTCGAACTCACCGAGAACCTGGTGATGGAAAACCCGGAATACGCCGTCCAGTTGCTGCGGCGCGTGCGCGAACTGGGCGCCGGCCTCGCGCTCGACGATTTCGGCGCCGGGTACACCTCGCTGGGCCATCTCCAGCGTTACCGTTTCGACACGCTCAAGATCGATCCCTCGCTCGTCAAGCCGAACGGCCCGGGCGGGCGCCCGGCGATCCTGCGTTCGATCGTCGCGATGGCCCACGACCTCGGCATGGACGTCATCACCGAGGGCGCGGAAACCGAGTCGGACGCGGTCGAGCTGTCGCAATTGGGTTGCGAGTTCGCGCAGGGCTTCGCCTTCGGCCAGCCGATGACCGCCGCCGCGGCGCGCAAATTGATGGGCGCGGCGCCGAACTGACGCGGCCCCGCCCTGTGAATGCCGGGGAGAATTCGCGCCTCGCCTTGCCAAGCGGCGAGAGAAGGCCGATCTGAGACGTGAGATGAAATTCTCGACCGCCTTCCTCGACGAAATTCGCGCCAGGCTGCCCGTGTCCCAGGTGGCCGGAATGCGCGTCAAGCTGCGCAAGGAAGGGCGCGAATGGCGCGGCCTGTCGCCGTTCAACGCGGAGCGGACGCCGTCGTTCTTCGTCAACGACGAGAAGGGTTTCTACCATGATTTCTCCTCGGGGAAGCATGGCGACGTCTTCACCTTCCTCATCGAGACCGAGGGCCTCGCCTTTCCCGAAGCGGTCGAGCGGCTCGCCGCCATGGCCGGCGTCCCCATGCCGACGCGCAGCGCCGAGAGCGAGGAGCGCGACAAGAAGCGCGCGAGCCTGCACGACGTTCTCGCGCTCGCGGCGCAAATCTTCGAATCGACCCTGCACGAGCCCGTCGGCGCAAAGGCGCGCGGCTATCTGGCGGACCGGCGCCTCGACCCGGCGACGCAGCGCCAGTTCGGCCTCGGCTACGCCGCCCCGGACCGTTTCGCCCTTCGCGACGCGCTCGCCGGCCATGGCGTCGACGCCGAGCGGATGATCGAAGCCGGCCTCTTGATCCACGGCGAGGGAATCGCCGTGCCCTACGACCGTTTTCGCGACCGCGTGATGTTCCCGATCCACGACCGCTCGGGCCGCGTCGTCGCTTTCGGCGGCAGGGCTCTGGAGCCCGGCGCCAAGGCCAAATACCTCAATTCTCCGGAAACCGAGCTTTTCCACAAGGGCAGCCTGCTGTTCAATCATCATCGCGCGCGCAAATACGCCCGCGAACGGGACGAGGTCATCGTCGTCGAAGGCTACATCGACGCGATCGCGATGACTCAAGTCGGCATCCCCCAGACCGTCGCGCCGCTCGGCACCGCGCTGACGGCCGAGCAATGCGCGCTGCTGTGGAGCATGGCGAGCGAGCCGATTCTCTGTTTCGACGGCGACAAGGCGGGCCACAAGGCGGCGTTCCGCGCCATCGACACGGCGCTGCCGCTGATCGGCGCCGGCAAGAGCCTGCGCTTCGCCATGCTGCCCGAGGGTCAGGACCCGGACGACCTCGCGCGCTCGGGGGGCGGGCAGGCGATCGGCGAAGTTCTGCGCCGCGCCCAGCCTTTGGCGGAGATGCTGTTCCAAAGGGAAACCGAGGGCCGGCGCTTCGACACGCCCGAACGGCGCGCCGGCCTCGAGCGGCGCCTGCGCGAACTCGTCGCGTCGATCGCCGACGAAACCCTGCGCCGGCACTACGCCGCCGACATGGACCAGCGTCTCGCGGCGCTGTTCGGGCCGGCCGCGCCGGCCCCGGCTCGCCGGTCGCCCGAACGCTTCGCGCGCGGCGCCCGGCGCTTGGGCTTCGTCGATCCGGGGCCGCGCGTCGGCGTCGCCGGCGCCCCGCTGCCGACGCCGCGCCATCTGGCGCGCCGGCCGCGCGAGGCCCCGCGTGAAATCGCCATTCTGGCGATTCTCATCGGTCATCCCAGCCTCCTGGAGCGGCATTTCGAGGAAGTCGCCTCTCTCGAGATCGCCGGCGCGGCGCTCGCCGCTTTTCGCGACAAGCTGCTCGGCTTGCCCGCGCAGGCCTACGGCGCGGCGAGCGCGATGGCCGAGGCGCTCGAATCGGCGGCCCTTGCGGGCGAACGCGAGCGCATCTTGAGCCTCGCCGCGGGGATGGCCAACTGGTGGTGCCTGCGCGCCGAGGCCGAGACCTCCGACGCCGAGCACGTCCTTCGGCAAACCATGGCCTTGCAACGAAGTTCGGGGGCGCTAAATAGGGAGCTGAAACTGGCGGAGCAGGCGCTCGCCGCCGATCCGACCGAACAGAATCTCGCGAGACTGCTGGACATCAAGACGAATTTGGCCGATTTGGCGAACGCCGAGGCGGCGATAGAGGGGTTTGGCGATCTTTCCGGGCGCGGGTCGACGCCGCTTTAGAGCGAGCGAAGGCGGGGCGGAATACGGCAAGGACGCGCCGCCGGCGGGGTTAACGCCGGGTTAGGCGCGACGATCGATTTTGAGGAGCGGCGAATCGACTGGCCGAAGCGCCGCTCGACGGCCGGCCTCGCCCGTTCGGGTTCGGACGGCCCCCGTCCGAGCGCCGGACGGCGGCCAGAAGCGTAATCTTCCGCGCCGCGCGCGGGATCTGATGGAGACGCCGATATGGCAAGGAACGACGAGGCGAAGGCCGAAGGCGAAGCGGCGGTCGTGGAAGTCGCAGACGGCCCGCTGCTCGATCTGACCGACGCCGCGGTCAAGCGCATGATCAAGATCGCCAAGAAGCGCGGCTGGGTCACCCAAGAAGAGTTGAACGCGGTGCTGCCGTCGGAAGAGATTTCGTCCGATCAGATCGAGGACATGAATTCGATGCTCAGTGAAATGGGCATCAACGTCGTCGACAGCGAGGACGCCGAAGAGGCCGAAAAGGAGCCCGCCGAGAGCCCCGACGAAGAGGAGGCGGAAGCAGGCGGCGAGCTCGTCGAGGCGCCGCGCCCCACCGCGGTGGCGACGCGCGCGTCCGAACCGGTCGAGCGCACCGACGATCCCGTGCGCATGTACCTGCGCGAAATGGGCTCGGTCGAGCTGCTTTCGCGCGAGGGCGAGATCGCCATCGCCAAGCGCATCGAGGCGGGCCGCGAGGCGATGATCGCCGGCCTGTGCGAGAGCCCGCTGACCTTCCAGGCCATCATCATCTGGCGCGACGAACTGAACGACGCCAAGATTCTGCTGCGCGACATCATCGATCTCGAAGCGACCTACGCCGGCCCGGACGGCAAGAAGACGCCGAAAGTCGACATGACCGCGCCCGGCGCCGCGGAGGCGCTGGCGGCGCAAATCCGCGAACGCATCGCGCCCTCCACCGCGCCGCAGACGCCGCCCCAGGGCTTCGACGGGGAGGCGCCCGTCGCGCCCGAAGGGTTCGACGACGACGACGATCTGGAGAACTCCGTCTCGCTCTCCGCGATGGAGGCCGAGCTCAAGCCCAAGGTGCTGGAGACCTTCGACCGCGTCGCCGACGCCTACAAGAAGCTGCGCCGGCTGCAGGACCAGAATGTCGAGAACCGGCTGAAGAACGAGACGCTGTCGCCGGCCCAGGAGCGCAAGTACAAGGCGCTGAAGAAGGAGATCGTCGCCGACGTCAAATCGCTGGCGCTCAACCAGAACCGCATCGACGCGCTGGTCGAGCAGCTCTACGACATCAACAAGCGCCTGATCGGCCTCGACGTGAAACTGATGCGGCTGGCCGAATCGCATCGCGTCTCGCGCGAGGACTTCCTCAAGAACTACCAGAATTCGGAGCTCGATCCGAAATGGCTGCTGCGCGTCTCCAAGCTGGGCTCGCGCGGCTGGAAGGATTTCATCGCCAGGGACAAGGGCCAGATCAAGGAGATCCGCTCCGACATCCAGGGGCTCGCCCAGGAAACGGGGCTCGAGATCCAGGAATTCCGCAAGCTCGTGCAGATGGTGCAGAAGGGCGAGCGCGAGGCGCGCCAGGCCAAGAAGGAGATGGTCGAGGCCAACCTGCGCCTCGTCATCTCGATCGCCAAGAAATACACCAACCGCGGCCTGCAGTTCCTCGACCTCATCCAGGAAGGCAACATCGGCCTGATGAAGGCGGTCGACAAGTTCGAGTACCGCCGCGGCTACAAGTTCTCGACCTACGCGACGTGGTGGATCCGCCAGGCGATCACCCGCAGCATCGCCGATCAAGCAAGAACCATCCGCATCCCCGTGCACATGATCGAGACGATCAACAAGATCGTGCGCACCTCGCGCCAGATGCTGCACGAGATCGGCCGCGAGCCGACGCCCGAGGAGCTCAGTGAAAAGCTCGCCATGCCGCTGGAGAAAGTGCGCAAGGTGCTCAAGATCGCCAAGGAGCCGATCAGCCTGGAGACGCCGATCGGCGACGAGGAGGACAGCCACCTCGGCGACTTCATCGAGGACAAGAACGCGGTGCTGCCGATCGACGCGGCGATCCAGTCGAACCTGCGCGAGACGACGACGCGCGTTCTCGCCTCGCTCACCCCGCGCGAGGAGCGCGTGCTGCGCATGCGCTTCGGCATCGGCATGAACACCGACCACACGCTGGAGGAAGTCGGCCAGCAGTTCTC